>JABWAN010000760.1 GCA_013361015.1 Candidatus Zhuqueibacterota bacterium
GATCTCGCCGTCTCCGGTTCGGGCGGCCCGTCGGTGGTCGCCGCCGGTATTGCGGAAGCATTGATTACAACGGCCGCCGGCTTGGTCGTGGCCATCCCCGCAGTCGTATCCTATAACTACTTTTTACGGCGTGTCGGCACGGTGATGAGCGAGATCGAGGCGACGATGAAAAAGGTTCAAGTCATGCTCGGCATCGCATGAAGCCGTGTGAGGAGATCAATGAAAAGTAAACTTCAAAGCACGGATTCCGGCCTGAATGACATCAATCTCACTTCCCTCATCGATGTCGCGCTGGTGTTAGTGGTGATCTTCATGGTCATGACGCCCATGATTATGCAATCGAGCATCACCGTTTCGACGCCCAAAGTCGGGCAGGCCGCGGCAGGTGGTCCGGATCAGACGGAACTACGCGCGGAATTGTACCTCCAGCAAGACGGCGGCATTTTGATTAACAGTGTGCCGGTGGCTGCGGCTGCGATGACGGATAGCTTGCGCATGTTGCTGGCATTGAGCAAAAAGAAACTAGTGGTCATCAGCGCCGATGAGCAAGTGATTCATGATCGCGTCGTCGCAGCGCTGGATGCGGCGCGGCAGGCGGGCGCGAAGGAATTGTCCATTGTAAAACGCAGGAGCAAATGATATGCACGCAGGCGGTTCTTCCGGTGGGAATGGCGCGATAACCAACATGCAACTCGCGCCGCTTATTGATATTGCACTGGTGTTGGTGATCATCTTCATGGTCACTGCGCCGATGTTGGATAATCAAAGCGCCCTGTCCGTGGATTTGCCCAAAGCTGCGACAATCGAAGCAAAGTCGCAGGACAATGTCACAATCACATTGACCGGCTCCGGCGAAGTGGCGTTGAACGAAGATACCATACCGATGAATAAATTGGAAGGCGAGTTGCGCAAGATCGTCGCCAAACATCCGGACCGGCTGGTGATGATTCGAGCGGATAAGCAGGTCACGCACAAACAGACTTTGGAGTTGCTCGGTGTTGCCAAGCGCGCGGGCGCGAAAAAGTTAGCCATCGCCACGTTACAGCGCACGAGGCCAACGAGCAAAGGATAGACGAAGGCGACATGAAAAAAACGCAATTGAATTTTTCAGGAAACGCGCTTGCCGTTGATGTGCCGCATTCGGGTTCGTTTCTCACTACGGCTTCATTGAACCCCAACACGCGGATCGTGTTCGCTCTGGTCGGGTCTCTTCTGGTGCACGTGTCGATTTTTGCCGTTTCGGTCACGACCACTATCATCAACCCGCCCGAAGTTTTGGAAGTGCGCCAGTTCGAGTTTGTGGATGAAAACGAAAAGCCGGTGGAACCTCCAAAGCCGGAACCGATCATCAAAGAAAAATCTCCTGAGCTGACGACGCCGGTTGCTGCCGCCACGGGCGAAGCGGGCGGAACGGCGGAAGAGAAAACAAAAACCCCGGGGAATGACGACGCGAATAACCCCAGTGGCGGCATCAATGCGGAGCAGGGCGCAAAGGAAGTCGATGTCAACTCGCTTGGCATTCTTGGCGAGCTGGAAAGTGCGACGGATGCCAATGGTTCCGGCGACGTGCTTTCAGTACATATGCAGAAATCCGACGGCGTAGTGAAAGACTTGAAAATGAGCCGCTCACTCAAAGTCGGCCGCGGCCAGAATACGCAAGGGCAGGTTGATGAAAATGCTTTGGAAGCGATTAGCAAACAAGGCAAGGGTATTGATGATTTGATCGGAAGAGTTGATGCGGGCGAAGGCGTGGCACTACGGAAGAAAGGGCGAGTCAATGTCGAGCGCATCGGCCAGGTGAGCGGCTCCAAAGAGGCGCTGGGTGCGCGTTCGGAAGAATCGCTCCGCAGAGTGTTGATGGACAACATGGGCCGGCTGCAATATATCTACGAAAAGCATTTGAAGACGAACCCGGATATCAGCGGCAAAATCGATGTGGAAGTTACCATCAATTCCGACGGCTCGGTGGGCGGCGTGAACATTTTGAAGTCCGATATACCGCTGCCACCTTTGCAGAGCGAAATTTTGGATGCCGTGCGGCGCTGGCGCTATGATCCCATTACCAGCGGCAGCATGAAAGTGGTTTACCCGGTCGTGTTCGTGAAGATGGGATGATCGATCAACAGGAAACGGAAGCTTATGATGACGAGAGGAAAAAAATCAGTGCAGGGAAACCATTCCCCCTTCGCTGGGGGCATCGGAGTGGCCCGTGTATTCATTCGGCTGCTCTCTTTTGCGGCCTGCACGTTCTGCTTGGTGCCTGAAACGGCTTGGGCGCAGGATTCGACGAAGAGTGTGCCGCCCTCGATGACGAACGCCACCGAAACAGACACCGTGCCGGCACCGATCATCGATGAAAATGCTGCCAGCTCCCGAATGTTTTTGGACAAGGTCGAAGTATTGGGAACAGTGGCGAAACCGCAAGCGTTGTTCATCATTCCAGGCCGTGATCCGAAAGTGGACGGCATCGAAATCGACCGGTCGTTCTTTCGCGAAATCTTCCGGCCTTATGAAAAGGACTATCATCCGGCCAACACGCGCCGCTACCTGAAAGAGCAGGTGGTGTGGTAAAAGAATTTGAAGTGCTGGAATGCTTGCATTTCTTGAGCTCCAATTCCGTCTCACACTCTGTGCGCACTTGTTTGCAGCGCTTTGAAACAAGCCTCTACGGAGGCTTTTTTGTTATATACGCTCGAACCCGCCACTAAAATCGTTGCGCCCGCTTCGACGACCAGCGGCGCAGTCGTTACGTCAATCCCACCATCTACTGCGATACGAATATTCATGCTGCGTGCAGTGATGATTTGCCTCAGCGCACGAATTTTGTCAAGCTGGCTGTGAATAAATGCCTGCCCGCCGAAACCGGGATTAACGGTCATAATCTGCACCACATCGACCAAATCCCACACTCCTTCCAACATACACAACGGCGTGCCCGGGTTGAGTGCAACGCCGGTTTCAATGTGCAATCCGCGAATCGTTTGCAGCGTGCGATGCAAATGCGGACACGCCTCTTGATGCACGATGAGACGATTCGCACCTGCTTTGGCAAACTCCGTGAGATATTTCTCCGGCTCCACAATCATAAGATGCACATCGAGAAACATGGGCGTAATCGCGCGCAGCGCCACGACCGTGCCTTGCCCGAATGTGATGTTTGGCACAAAGCGCCCGTCCATCACGTCGATCTGAATTGCTTCCGCGCCGGCGGCCTCCGCCTCGCGCACTTGTTCGCCGAGACGAGTGAGGTCGGCGGAAAGAATTGAAGGTTCGATGAGGATTGGCAAGATCGACTCCTTTTTGTTGGTAAGGTTAAACATTCAAGTGCAGGAGTTCAAGAAAAAAAATTATTGCGCATAACGAGGAAATTCTATAGCATAGCTGTAAATATCATCTTATGGGAAGGAGAAACCAATGGCAGGCAAAATGCAGAAGAAAGCAACCCCTCGAAAGCGAGTTAATAAAAACGATCAAATCCTCGCGCTCTTAATCGGCCTAGACAAGAAGTTTACCCAGAAGTTTACTGGCTTGGATAAGAACTTCAAAGGCTTGGATAAAAAGGTCGCAGGCTTGGATAAAAAGGTCGCAGGCTTGGATAAAAAGGTCACAGGCTTGGATAAAAAGGTCGCAGGCTTGGATAAAAA
>JABWAN010000761.1 GCA_013361015.1 Candidatus Zhuqueibacterota bacterium
CTGGCCGCGGTGTTTCTTTTGTTGGCGAGCACGTTGTGGCAAACTGCGCGCAGAGAAGCATTGGCAAAAGAGAACGCGCAAAACGCCGTTCGGCTCGCCGAACAAGAGCGCCTCGCGGCCGAGCAAGCGCGTCAAAGCGCACTGTTTGCGGATTCATTGCGAGTCCGCTCCGATAGTTTGCGGCAAGTTGCGGTGGACATCAATGATGAGTTGGTCGAGCAGCGCCGGCTTGCCGTACATGCGGCGCTAGCTGCGCAAGAAAACGAACGCCTCGCCCGTCTCGCGCAAGCAAACGAAGCAGTGCAACGTCGCAAAGCGGACAGTCTGGCGCAAATCAGTCTCACGCGCTTTCTTTCCACGCGCGCGCCGCTTTTGCACCAAGAGCAGGCTGACACGCTCGGTCTCTTACTCGCGCGCCAAGCCTATCTGCTCAATCAACGCCTCAAAGCCGATCTGCTCAATGAAGTCTATCACGCCATGCGCAAAGCGCTCAACGGCGCGAGAAACGAGGAGTGGGGTGGCCCGCGCAAGCTCGAAGGCCCACGCGATTGGGCGATGTCGGTCGCCTTTAGCGCCGATCTGCGCATCGTGGCCGCCAGCAGCGCGGACAGCTCCATTTGGGTTTGGGAGTTGAACAGCAAAGACGCGCGGGGCAAATCTCTTCGTGATCACAAAGGTGGCGTGAGCGCTTTGGCGTTTCATCCCGTCAATAGAATACTCGCCTCCGGCGGCGAAGATCGCACGGTGCGCTTGTGGGATTTGAACACGCGCGAACCCCAATCGAGCTTTGCGGGCAAGCACGAGGGCCGCGTGTGGAGCCTTGCGTTCAATGCCAACGGCGATATGTTGGCCTCGGGCGGCACGGATCGCAAAATTCGATTGTGGAAAGTGCAGCAGACCGAAGCGCAGTTGCTAGCGATGTTGGAAGGGCATCGCGCGATGGTGAGAAGTCTCGCTTTTAGCGCCGACGGGCGTTACTTGGCCTCGGGCGGAGCAGATAGCACCATTCGCATTTGGGATTTGAGGGAGCGTAATTATCGCCTGCTCAAAACGTGGTCGCAGCCGGCGCTCGTGAAATGCCTCGCGTTTAATCCCAGCGCCGATACCCTTGCAGCCGGCGGAAGCGAGGGCGTGGTTCGGCTTTGGGATCTGCAGCAAGTCTTGCGGGAGGACGATATGCCTCGCATTGCGCGAATGGCGGACGTGCGTCGCGGCCATGAAGATGAAATCAACACGATTGCGTTTAGCCCGAACGGCAACATCCTGGCCTCGGGTAGCGCGGATAATACCGTGCGACTCTGGCAAGTGCGTGAACCCCAAGCTAGTCCGATCGTTTTGTCCGAGCATAAAGCTTGGGTGTGGTCCGTGATGTTCAGCCGCGAAGGCGAGCAACTACTCTCTGCGGCTTCAGATCGCACCGTTTTGGTTTGGAAGGCCAAACCGGAGGCACTCGCGGACTTAATCTGCAAAAGGGTGAAGCGTGATCTTACCGCCGCAGAATGGAATTCCTATCTCGGTAAGGAACTACCCTATCAATGCACATGTGAAAAATCTTCGCCGCACCTCGGCGCCGGCAACGAATCGCTGTCAAATAAACAGTAATACGCCTCGGTTTGGAGGGCTTATGTTTGCCAACAAAGAAACATTGCGCGCTTCGACTTCTTTCAAGCGCAGCCATCTCGAAAAGAGCAAAGATTTATCCCAACGAATAACAACGACGCAGCGGAGGAAGCCATTCTATTGTCCGTTGTGTTGTTTCTATCTGTTGAGAAGCGGCGCTTTCATTGCCGTTTTCATGCTAATGTTCTTGCTTGGCGAACGCTCCTTCGTATTTGCTCAAACGCAAGAGCCGTGCAAGCCGAATGCTTTGGAGCGGGCAGAAGAGGCCTTCGATCGAGAAGAGTATCAAGCTGCGATTGCTTTGCTGAAGCCGTGCTTGCCCGAGGTGATCACGAACACTTCACAACAGAAGCGTTCGTACAAACTGCTCGCCCTCGCGCACTTGGCGGAGGGCGACAGCGTCGCGGCGGAGAAGGAGATTGAGCAACTTGTAGATTTGGACCGGCGGTACCAGCCGGATACGGAGCGTGACCCGGAGACTTTCAAAAGAATGGTTAGGGATATCAAACAGCAGCGCGAACAGGCAGAAGCATCTGGGAAGGTCACGAGAAAAGCTTCGAAAAAATGGTGGTGGATTGGCGGAGGCGTGTTGGCAGCCGGCGGCGGAGCCGCGCTTTACATTATTACTCGCCCCGATCGTTTGCCCGATCCGCCCGGACCACCGGCAATTCCGTCGTTGCCTTGAACTCGTTGCAAACCGGTCAGTTTGGGATTGAAACAAAAACAGGCTTTCCCATGATCAATAGAATCTCATTCGGCGTTTTTCTCATTCTTCTTGCAAACTCCCTCGGCTTTGCTCAAAGCATAATGGTTAAAATGCCAGACGGCGGAGAAAACTGGGAAATCGGGAGCACGCAAAAGATTGAATGGGAAACTACAAATGTGCCTCGCGAGGCCATGATGAAAATAGAAATCGCGCGCGAGAATACGTTTTCCATCATCGTTTCGGCAACGGAGAATGACAGCGACTATTCCTGGACCGTAACCGAACCGGCGACGGAAAAAGCCAGGCTTATCATAAGCACGATAATCGCTGCTGCCACGGTGAGCGATACGAGTGACGGCGATTTTAGCATTAGCATCCCCGCCTCTATAACGGTCACGGCTCCTAGCAGGGACGAGATATGGGAGATCGGGCAGAATAAAATGATCATGTGGACCTCTACCGGCCTTGAAGCGAGCACTCTGCTCAACCTCGAGATTTCACGAGACGACGGCGCCACATATCAAAGCATTGCTACGAACGTCCCCAATAGTGGGAGCTACTCTTGGAGTGTGACTGGCCCGGAAGCCGCAAGGGCGCGAATCAAAATTAGTACGGTTTCCGGTTCGACCAGTGATGAAACCGATGGAAGTTTTATCATCTGTGAACCTGCCGTGCTCTCGGTTGAGCCGGATACTTTATTTTTTTCAAATCAAGAGAGGCGGAAGTCTTTCGTTGTCAAAAATACGGGAAGCTGTGCTCTGGCTTGGAGTGCTGCACCGGATACGAATTGGATATCTTTGGAACGCACCGACGGCACATTGTTCAGAGACTCAACTTCGGTAGAGGTTGGCATCGACGTCAGCAAATTGTGCGGCGGCAAAATTATTCGAAGACTGGTAATCACGGGCTTAGCCAGCATGAAGGACACGGTATATGTAAGTGTAAACATCTCGAATGACCGGCCCGAGCTCCGGCCGGGACACAATCTGGGCAATTTTGATTTCTTCGCCGAAGATGTCCATGACACCTTGATCATCGATGTCGCTCGCGAGTTTTACGATCCCAACAATGATAGATTGGATTATACCGCCCGCAGTTCCAGACCTGAAATCGTGCAAACGCTCGTCACAAATGACGATAAGCTCGAGCTTATTCCGCTAGCGTTAGGTGAAGCGACGATAAGTGTGAGAGCCACGGATTCCAAATGTGCTTGGATCGAAGTCACTTTCAAAGTAACGGTCGGCAACCGCCGGCCGCGGTTGCGGAGAGGGCGCATCCCGGATGCGACTTTGATCGTCAGTGGTC
>JABWAN010000762.1 GCA_013361015.1 Candidatus Zhuqueibacterota bacterium
TGATCGATATGTGCAATAATGCAAAAGTTGCGAATGTTTTCCTGCATGAGGTCTAAACTATAAAAGTGAACTCTTTGCTTTAAGTATGAAAATTTTGCTGTAAGCGAATCTAACGGAGGAAACTGATAAACTCCGCTTCATCCTTTAGATCCGCCTGCAAAAGCTTTTGTGCTACAAAATTGGCTGCGAATGTATCAATTTCACCGCAAACAGACAACAGAAATTCCGGCGTGAGAAAAGAAAAACGTTCGTGTTTGAGCTTCGGGAGATTTTCTTCCCTGTAGGCGACCACTTCAAATCTTGCACGCTCACTTTTCGCTCTCACTTTTCGTCTCTTGAAATTTCTTCAATATCCCCTCGGCAAAATTTTTATCGAGAATCCCGAACACGCCCACATCCTGCTTGCCCCAAAATTCGCCCCACTCGTCTTTGGTGCCGATGGTGACTTCGCGAATTTTCAAGCCGGTTAATACGACTTGCCGCTTCGAAGAAGCCGAAAAATCTTCCGCGAAGATGAGCAGCTCAACATTCTGCCGGAGCAGCTCACGGCGGACCGACTCAGTTCCGATCACGATTTTACGCGCGCGGCGCACGAGGCCGAGCAAATTGGTCAATTCAGTGGGAATCATGTTGCTTTACATACGACAATATTGCTGCGTAAGAAGCTTCAGAAATTTTTGCGCGAAAGCCGTGGTGCAACCCTCTCTTGCGGCGCAGCAGTTCCGCACATTCGGGCTTCGGGCAAACATACCCGCCACGTCCGGGCAGGCGGCGCGCAGCGTCAACCACAACCGTTTCATTGTCAATGCGCACCAGGCGCAGCAGTTGTTGCTGGGAAGTTTTCAATCCGCACCCCAAGCACGTGCGTTGAGGAATTTGGACCACGGCCATTCATACAATCAGAGGTTTTTGGAATGATACACAAACAAAACGGCACTTCATCGAAGTGCCGTTTTCAAAAATGATCAAGCTTGCTGCCCTCACGCGCGCTTATTTTACCATCGGTAAGCCATATTTTTTGGCTTTGCGATAAATTGTGGCGCGACCGATGCCGAGCTTCTTCGCGGTTTGCGAAATGTTGCCGCCGTTTTCGAGCAGGGCCTTGCGCAGCGCCTCCTCTTCGAGCTTTTCAATCCAGCTTGACAGCGTGTTGTCAGATTCGTAGATCTTCTTTTCGCCGATGGAACGCACGGTGTTCGGCAAGTCCTTCGGGTTGATTTCCAAGCCGGTGGCGAGCACGACTGCGCGCTCGATGGCATTTTCCAGCTCGCGCACATTGCCGGGCCAGTTGTAAGCCATTAACAACTCGATCGCATCCGGCGAAATGCCCTCGACCTCCTTGCGTTCCTGCTGCGCGTACTTGTTCAAGAAGTGCGCTGCTAGCAACGGGATGTCTTCGCGGCGCTCGCGCAAGGGCGGCAGCTTGATCGGAAAAACGGAGATGCGATAGAACAAATCTTCGCGAAACTCGCCGTTGCGCACCGCTTCTTCAAGATCTTTGTTGGTCGCCGAAATCACGCGCACGTCGACCTTGACCATTTCATTGCCGCCCACGCGTTCGAACTCACGCTCTTGCAGAATGCGCAGCATCTTCGCTTGCGTGGCCGGCGTCATCAGGCCGATCTCATCGAGAAAAATACTGCCGCCGTCCGCCACTTCGAATTTGCCGATGCGCTTGCCGGTCGCGCCCGTGAACGAGCCTTTTTCGTGGCCGAACAACTCGCTCTCCAACAACGACTCCGGCAACGCGGAGCAATTCACCGCCACGAACGGCTTGCTGCTGCGCATGGTGTTGTGATAGTGAATCGCGCGCGCGATCAACTCTTTGCCGGTGCCGCTTTCGCCTTGAATGAGCACCGTGACGTTGCTGTTCACGACTTTTTCGAGCGAGCGGAAAACCTCCTGCATCACGCCCGATTGCCCAATAATATTTTTGAATTGAAAGCGGTCTTTCAATTCAGAGCGCAGCGTGTCAATTTCCTGCTTGAGCGAGCTGGTGGTCAGCGCGTTCCGCACGGTGATTAACAAACGGTCCCCCGCAAACGGCTTGGTGATGAAATCATACGCGCCCAGCTTCATGGACTTCACGGCCTTCTCAATCGTGCCGTGCGCGGACATCATGATCACCGGCACGCGCGACTCTTCATCGCGTATGCGTTTGAGCGTTTCGATACCGTCGATGCCGGGCATTTGAATATCCAGCAACACCAGATCGGGCGATACTTCGCGCAGCATCTTCAGACACGCTTCGCCGCTGTTCGCGGTTTCGACGACGTATTCCTTCTCTTTCCGCAGGTTGATCTCGATCATCTTACAAATGTTGCGATCGTCATCAACCACGAGAATCGTGTATTTCCTGGCTCTCCGGCCAATGTTGGTCTCTTCTCCCATGACCCTCGACTTTATATTGGCTCATGATTTCGCGGCTATTTATGCGCCGCGAATGTTTCAGGTTTATTAAAAGGCCTGCTATTCTTGCTGAAAAAAGCAGGGCAAAAATACAAAACCAGCTTTAGAAGCGCAAGGCTTTTCTCGGACTTATGTGGGCTGCAAAGCTTGAAATTTGCAGTTTTGACGCGGATAACAAAGTTTGCCTTCCGAGGTGGCTGCTCTCCTGCAGTAGTTCACTCGTGTGCTTCCCTCATTTGGGGTTGGCCGCCTCGTTTTGGTGCAACCGATAGCAATGCTCGTCTTTCGGCCGCCATTCTGAGTGAAGCGCGAGGTCTCCTCGGCCATCGCGGTTGATTCGTTTTCGCTTTGTTCTTTGAATGACAGGAGCAGGTTTGGGAATATGTTTTATGCATTGCCGAAACACGCATGAATCACTATCGCACCGAAGTCAAATCCCTGGCCGGCATCGCAGCTTGCAGCAGGCCGGACACCAAACTTTCCTCCGCGGAAAAGCGAATCCCCAGCGCATAAATTGGCAAAGCCTCCAACTGCGCAAAGCCGCGCAGTTTGATCGCGTCTTTCGCAGTCGTGAGCATGATATCGGCATGCAGGCGCTGAAACGTGCGCAAGAGATGTTCGAGGTCTTTCTCAGAGTAACGGTGATGATCGCCATAAACGAGGTGGCCGCATACGCGCACGTCCACTGCCTCCGCGCTTCTGCGAAAGCGCTCCGGAAAAGCAATACCGCTCACCAATAACGCGCTCGCATGATGGCGCTCAAGCGTTGCAAGATTCTTGCCCTCGAATACCGGACGAATCTCATCAACCAAAAACTCTATCGGAAACACTCGTGCTGTACTTTTTAATCGGCAGAGTGCCGCAATTCGCTTGCGATCGTTGTTGTTCAAATCATGCGAGTCGGTGAGCAGAACCACGTCGGCGCGTTGTGCATTCGCAAGAGGCTCACGCAGCGGTCCGGCCGGTAATAACCATGGCTTTTGTAAAACCATGCGCGCCGAGATGACAATCAAATTGAGATCGCGGTGCAAGCGACGATGTTGAAAGCCGTCGTCAACCAAAATCACCTCGGGATGAAAACGTGCGGCTGCAATTTGCGCTGCGTGCGTTTTGCTTTCGTCGACCACCACTGCAGCGCCGGGACATTGCTGCGCCAACAAGAGTGGCTCATCTCCGGCCTCGTGTATCTCGGCCAATACACTGCGTCCGTCGCTCACGAC
>JABWAN010000763.1 GCA_013361015.1 Candidatus Zhuqueibacterota bacterium
CTCGACAAGATTTTCAGCGCGTCAAAAGATTCCTCCGTAATGACGTTCGTGTGAGAAAATTGAAAAGCCGAAGAATTTTTCTGACCTTCATTTTTCTGTCATAAGTTTTTTTTGTTGGGCCGCTGCTTCACCAAAGTGTCATCTCCGCTTGTTTACCGAGGTGGCCTTTTCAAGCGGGCTGACTCAAAGCGCTTCGCAGACTTCAAAAAGCAAAAGCGAAGAACCGTGAAATAGAGCTTCCCTCTTGCTGGAGAAAATTTATGCAACGTGAATACTTGAAAATTCCCCCCTTGAGGGGGGCCAAGGGGGTGTTTTGGAGAACGCCCGCACTTTCAATTATTGGTATCAACTTTCAAAGCAACACCCCCCTAACCCCCCTCAAGGGGGGAATTTTTTCTCGACACGTTATGATTGTGCTCATCGTTCTTTGCTCCTTCATCCTTTCCTCGCCCTCTCTCGCGCAAGTCACGTGGGGCAAACAAACGCTCACGCGCGGGAAGCTCTGGGCCACGGTGTGGAACTCGTTGCAATATGGCGATCCCACGGAAACCGAGAATGCCTTTCACACCTTGGACTATCCCGGCTATTCCAAAGGCACGAACATCAACGATGCGCTCAACTATGCCGAAGCCGCGGGCTATGCCATCTACGGCGTGCGCGACGGGCGCGCGTATTCCTACACCATCAATTCGCGCTTCTTTCCTTCCGGCGAAAATGTTTTTCCGATTGAAGAAGCCACGCTCACGAAAAACTACAATCTCGCTGACCTCAACACGCCCGGCGAAGAAATCGTCACCGGCGGCCATCATGTGAATGGACTCGAAGTCGACATCTATCGCCGCAGCATGGTGTGGAGTTATCCCAAGTACGATGACTTCATTATTCATCAGGTCACGATCACCAACACCGAGTTTGCGACGATCAGCGACTTGTATTTCGGCATGCGCTACGGCATTCGCCTCACGCAACGCTCGGGCACGCGCGGCGACGAGAAATACGGCTGGAACGCCGAACAGCAGCTTTTTTATTTTTATGACCACCAAAGCTTCAACTTTCAAGATGAAACGCCGGTGCGCTGGAGCTTGGGCATTGGCCCGGAGCGTGGTGACATCGGCGACTCACGCAGCATTCGCGCTTCCGGCACACGCGAAACCGAGCTGGATGCCGCGGGCTACTTTGCCGCCATCGTTTTGGACTCCGCCAATGCAAACGTTTTCCAGAATATTCTCGAACACACCGGCCAGGGCGTGAGCGAAGGCGCGGCGCGCGAAGATCTCATGTTCATTCAAGACGTAGATGATCCGCCGCGCGTGCGCGACGTGATGACGCATCAACAACCGCGACTCTCATGGGATGAGGCGCGTGCGGCCGGCGGCGAAGGCGGAAAGAAATACGAACGCCGTCCGGAGTTTCTGCTCACCGTTGGGCCGCTCACACTCACGCCGTTCGCCTCCGTGCAAATCGTGTATGCCGAAGTGATGGGTGAAATGGCGCGCGAGAAAATCGTGGAAGGCGGCGTGGCAAACATTGATCTCATGGCAACGGCTTCGCGCGACTCGTTGCTCGCGAACGTCGCTGCCGCGCGCGCATTGCACAAGAATTTTTTCATGCCCACGAATCACCCGCCGATGACGCCGACGAACGGTGAGAATAGTCTTTCAATCACCGCCGGGCCTGGCGAAGTCGTCATTGAATGGCCGCCGCTGCCAGAAACTTATCGCGATCCCCTCAAAGGCGTAAATGACTTCGCCGGCTATCGTGTTTATCGTTCAACGTACTTCACCATCGGCCCGTGGAAATTGATTGCAGACTTGCCCAAAGATGCCGTCACGCTCGTTGACGGCAGAGTGCAATACCTCGATAAAAATTTGCCCTTCGGCGTGGGCAACTACTATTGCGTGACCACCTATGACACTGAGGGCAACGAAAGCGGCAAAGTGAACAACAATCGCTTTCCGGTTTATCCGTTTCGCGGCCCGAACGTGGAGTTTCCGCGCAATGTTCATGTCGTGCCCAATCCATTTCGACAGCACAGCGGCTTGGTGGGGCAAGGCGAGCGTTTTCGCATGGAATTCATCGGCATTCCCGCGCAGTGCGTGATCAAAATCTATACGCTCACCGGCGAGGTCGTGAAAGAGATCACGCACGATGACGGCAGCGGCTCGACTTCATGGGGCAGTCTTGCGCTGTTGGATTATCAACTCAACAAATGGATGTTGGGCGTCGCGCCGGGCGTTTACATTTATCGCGTGGAGTCGCGTGTGCCGGAGCATAAAGGCGAAGCGCACATCGGCAAGTTCGCAATCGTGAAATGACAATGAGCCAAAGAGCCATTGTCAACAAGCGGAGACCATCACATGAACAATAAAGTGCGCCAACTCATTTACCTCTCACTCATCTTCCTTGCTGCATTTGCTTCAGCGATGTTCGCGCAAATCGGCATTGCGCCGAACGACATCGAACGCGTGGGGCAGTCGGGCTGGCAATTTTTGAAGATCAATCCCGATCCGCGCCAAGCCGCGATGGGCGGCGCATTCACAGCGCTCGCACGCGGCAACGCCAATGCAGTGCTCGGCAATCCCGCGTCATTAGCGGAGATAACGCAACATGATTTGCAACTCAACACCATGTCGTGGATCGCGGATATCAGCCATCAATCCGCGGCGGTCGCGAAAAATTTTAGCGGCCTCGGCGTGTTCGCTTTGAGCTTTGTGACTTTGGATTACGGCGACATTGCTGAAACCGTGAACAGCGCGATTCCCGGTGAGACGCGCACCGAGGCTGTGGTCACGGGCAATTATTTTTCCGCGCGCGATCTTGCCGTGGGTCTAACGTACAGCCGAAAAATTTCCGATAAGCTCGCACTCGGCGGCAGTGTGCGTTGGTTGCGGCAAAGCATTGCGGAGTTGAGTATGTCCAATTGGGCGCTCGATTTCGGCACGATGTACTACACCGGTTTCAAAACTCTTCGCCTCGCGATGAGCGCGCGCAACTTCGGTCCCGATTCGCGCCTCACAGGTTGGAGCGAGGAATATCAAGCGGAGCCGGACAACATTCGCATGCCGATTGATTTTCGCGTAGGCGTGGCTATGGATTTTTTGCAGGAGAATAACGGCGCGCATTTGTTGACCGTGGCGTTGGAGGGCGATCATCCCAATGACGGCTCGGAGAAATTGCACCTCGGCGCGGAGTATGTTTATGCGCAAAAACTCGCGCTGCGCGGCGGGTATCGTTTCAATTATGATGAGCAAGGCCTCACGTTGGGCACGGGCCTCAACTTCGCATTTTCTGGATTGCGCGGCGGCGCGCATTATGCATTTCTCGATTTTGGCGCGCTGGAGCAGGTGCATATGTTCTCGTTTGGATTTTCGTTTTAGCACATCAACTTCGTGTCATTCTGAAAGAATCTTTTTCAGCACTGGAATCAACCTTCAAATGAACTTTGTTCCGAGCGAGTAAAAAGATTCCGTCTGAATGACCGCGGAGAGACGGTCATTAAAAAGTTCGGAGCATGCTTGCCTTTCCTTCACCGACTGGCGCTACTGCTTCTTGCTCTCCCCGCGTTGCTTTTCGCGCAAGCGGCGCAGCATCTCACGCCGCTCGGCAATTTTGGAAAAGGCGAGG
>JABWAN010000764.1 GCA_013361015.1 Candidatus Zhuqueibacterota bacterium
CCACGATTACGTGCTCTTCGAAAATTGTACGTTTGCAAACATCGGGTACGTTTACATGCAGGAGGGCGGCGAATACGGGGATAACGTACATTTCAACCATTGCACCTTCCTCAACTCCATGATGTTCGCGCAGCAATCGGGGTGGTGGTACAAGCTGTCCGTAACAAACTCCATTTACGTGAATACCTTCATGTACGGCGATATTCCCGTGCAAACCGCTGATGGAGACCCCAATGGCGGCACGATGCGAATTGACAGCGTCGGCACTTTCGGCTTTGCCGTTCCATTCACTGAGCAAGACCGGCGCATCCTCTTTGCGAACAATAGCTATGTCATCCAGCCATGGCTCGTGGATTGGATGCGGAACTGTCCCTACTGTGTTACCCGGCGGAGGAATAGAGAGCCGGAATATTGTGCTATTCCTCAGCCGATGTTAAGCCCGGCCACATTGGTCTTCTTCGACACCACGGATGCCAGCGGAAACAAGCTCTTTCCCTACATGAATCGGGCTGATCTTTACGATGGCGTGGACCCGGGCTTCGTCAATACACCAACCAATTTAGATTCCTTGAAAGCGTTTCTGAATTGCAAATGGGACACGAACTGTGATCATAACTGGGCATGGAATCCCGAGTCAGGGCTCAATCAACAATGGCCTCTGCCTGAAAACTTGTCTTATTCGAACGCCACGTTAAAAGCGGGAGCCATGGCCGGGTTTCCGTTGGGAGACTTGTATCATTGGTGGCCGGCGGAATACGCCCAATGGAATGCGCAGGCCGACGCCGAACGCGCGAGAATATTCAACTGGCTCGAGACGGGTCGTGATGGCGGCAGCGCCGTGTCGGAAGAAGCGGAGAGTGGTGTTCCTTCCGGCTTCACACTAAGTCAGAATTATCCCAATCCTTTTAATCCCATCACGCAGATTGAGTATTCGATTCCGAGGGCGGGCCACGTGTCGCTGCAAGTGTTCAATGCTTTGGGAGAAGAGGTTGTGACGCTGCATAATGGCGCCCAGAAAGCGGGAAAGCATTTTGTCACCTTTGACGGTAAAGACCTCGCGAGCGGCATCTATACCTACCGCTTGCAGTCTGGAGAGATTTCGATCTCGAAGAAACTCGTTCTGATGAAGTAGTTCTTTGTCACTTAACGTTGTCCCGTCTGAAGGAGAATGATCATGAAGAAGTCGTCACACACTTTCATAACAATTGTGATTGCGATATTTGCCTTGAGTGGAGTTTCACTTCAAGCGCAGACCTTTGTGGGAGATTGGGGTTTTATTCACGGCAACAATAACAGAACCGGCGGCTGGGATTTCGTCCCTGGCGATCCCGGCTCTGCCGGTGTAGCCGGCAACCAGAATCTCAACGGCAATTGGTCGGCCATTCGCGGCGGTTTTGATCCGATTACACCAACCGAATCGGAAGCGATCGTCGTCACCGGCAAAATCGAATTTACCGGCGCCGGGCCTTCCACGTGGAGCGGTTTGCGTTATGGCCTATTCCGCCATGACAATCCCGGCGTCGTAGAATTTGCCGGCACAGATTCCGCGGACTGGTCGGGCGAGGAAGGACAAGCTTACGGTTATATGTTCACACCGCACAGTGGCGTGAATGATCAAGTGGGCTGGGCTGCTGGCGGAAACGGAACGCAAGGCGTAATTCGAGGCGGCGTTTGGCTGAGCACCTTTGGCAATACTCATCGTTCTCTTGGCGTGAACAACCAGCGGCCGCCGCGCGCGGAATTTTCTGCCGGCGTATATAACTGGGCTATCTCGGTGCAGCCTCAGGCCGATGGCTCCAATGAAATACGCTTCTACATGATCAAAGACGAATTCCCGGTCACATATTGGTATGGCGGAGTCGTCAGAGATACCTCTGCGATCACGGACAGCTTCAACGGTGTTTGCTTTGGCCTGAATGGCGGCAACGGCGCCGAGAACTCTCCGATTCGCGGTATGAGTCTTTCCAACGTGCAAGTTGGTTTAGGTGTGCCGATTGAAATTCCGGAAGCGCCGTTTGTTCCTTTTTATGTAGCGGACTGGGGATACTTCGGCAATCGTTATGGTAGTGCGGGCTGGAGTTTTGTGCCTGGTGAGTTCGACGGGAACGCGGGTGTTGCCGGCCCGGGTCCGATTGCATCGGGTTGGGCGGCGCTGCGTGGCGGTTTCCCGCAATCCGAAACGGCCACGGTTGACAAAGCGTTGATCGTGACGGGCAAGATGGAATTCATCGGCGGCGGCTTCGATGGCTGGAGCGGCTTGCGGTTCGGTTTATTCTACCATGATAGCGCCGGAGTCATCATACCCGACACGACGGCTGATAATGGCGATTCCACCCGCTGGAACGGCGTGGAGAACCGCGCCAGAGGTTATATGTTTACGCCTCACAGCGGCGTGAATGATCAAGTGGGCTGGGCGAATGGCGGCAACGGCACGCAGGGCGTGACGCGAAACGGCAACTGGATCAGTACCTTCGGCAATAACCTTTCGCTCGGTGTGATCAATCAAAGGCCGGCCCGCGCTGAGGCCACGGCTGGTGTTTACAACTTTGCGATTTCGGTTCAGCGGAAGGCGAACGGCACGAAGGAATTGCGGTTCTACGTCATCAAAGAAGACAACAGTTATTGGTACGGCGGCATCGTCACGGATACGACGTTCATTGCGCCGACGTTCAACGGGGTGTGCTTCGCCATCGAGAACACGAACCCGACAACGACCGCCATGAACTTGATCGACGTGTATGTGAATAAGGGCGATCCGATTGAAATACCCGAAGCGCCGTTTGTGGCCTTCTATGCTGAAGACTGGGGCTTCATTGGCAATCGAATCGGCGGCTGGTCATTCACGCCCGGCGACGTCACCGGCAATGCGAGTATCTCGGGTAGCGCGCCCAGCACGGGCTGGTCCGCATTGCGCGCGGGTTTTCTCGAGAGTGTTGCGCCGACCACGAGCAAAGCGCTGCTTGTTACCGGCCAAATGGAATTTGTCGGCGGCGGTTTCCAAGCGGCAAATTCTCTGCGCTTCGGACTTTTCTACAGCGATAGCGCCGGCACGGTTATCACAGACGCCACTCCGGACAACGGCGACTCGACACGCTGGTCGGGAACTGAAAGAGCGCATTCCGGATATCTGTTCCTGCCGCAAAGTGGTACGAACGGTTTAGTAAATTGGGCGGGTATCGGCCAGCAAGGCAGTTGGGGCGCGGTCGTCAATGACGCATGGTTGAGCACGGACGGCGCAAATTCCTACGTGCTCGGCACGCAGCTTCATCAACCTGCCAACGCCGTGGCGGGAGCCGGATTATACGACTTCTCCATAAAAGTCTCGCCGTTGGGCAATGGCACCAGTGAAGTGCAATTCTCGCTCACCAAAACCGACGGCAGTTACTCGTTTGCAGCAACGGCAGTCGATGCCCACAATCCGCTCACGACCACGAAGTTCAACAGCGTTGCATTCGCATTGAACACCAACGCCGCGACAACGGGCTTGAACTTGATCGACGTGAAAGTGGATATGGTGGAGAACACGGTCAGCGTTGACGAATCTCCCGGCGTGGCGGAAATACCGACGGACTTTGTGCTGAGCCAAAACTATCCGAATCCGTTCAATCCCTCCACGACGATC
>JABWAN010000765.1 GCA_013361015.1 Candidatus Zhuqueibacterota bacterium
CATCACTCCAAAACTCCATTACTCCAAAAATCCAGAACCCCACGGCTCCACGACTCCATCGATCCAGAAATCAAACAATCCAACCATCCCTACATATGAATCCCGAAAGCCAACCACACACTTCCGATTTTTACCGTTTCACGACCACGCGGCCGGTTGCCATCTTCATGATCATCGTGGCTGTGTGCGTGTTCGGGGTGGTCTCGTTCGATCAGCTTGCGCTGAATTTAATGCCGGATATTTCCTATCCTTCCTTGACTGTGCGCACGGAGTATCCCGGTACTGCGCCCGAAGAGATTGAGACCACGATCTCGCGCCCACTAGAACAGCAACTCGGCGTTGTGGGCAAGCTGGTGAGTATCAGTTCCATTTCCAAAGCCGGATTCTCCGATATCATTTTGGAGTTCACGTGGGACACGGACATGAACGAGGCGATTCAAGATGTCCGTGAGAAACTCGATCAAGTCTTTCTGCCACCGGAAGCCAAGCGCCCACTCATACTGCGCTATGACCCCACGCTCGATCCGATTTTGCGATTGGGATTGTACGGCGAGCAGTCGCTGTTCGCGCAGCGCTATATTGCCGAAGAAGAAATCAAGCGTGATTTGGAAACGCTGGACGGCGTGGCCGCGGTCAAAGTACGAGGCGGTTTGGAAGAAGAAATTCGGGTGGAACTGGATGAGCGCGAGTTGACGCTGCTCGGTTTGGACATTCAAGACGTTAACCGCCGGCTGGCTCAGGAAAATATCAATCTCGCAGGCGGCAATTTGAAGGAAGGCCAGACCGAGTATCTCGTACGTACGTTGAATGAGTTTCGCGACGTGAGCGAGATTAACAATCTCGTCATCGGCCGCCGTGAAGGCGTGGAGATTCGCGTCAAAGATGTCGGCGCGGCCACGCGCACGCACAAAGAGCGCGAAGTGATCACGCGCATCAACGGTAAAGAAAGCGTCGAAATCGAAATCTACAAAGAAGCGGATGCCAACATTGTCACCGTTGCGGCTGCGGTCAAAGACAGAATCTTCGGCACCGCGGAGCAACAAGCATTTGTCGCAGACCTGAAGAAGTCTGCCACCGAGCCTGCGAAAAATGGCAAGCCGCAATCCGCCGAAAAGAAGGAAGGACAGAAAGGCGGCGGCGAAGCCGCGGCGCGCGCGATGCTTGTCAAACGCATGACAAACTTTCTCGCATACACGCTGCCTTCCGGCTCCGGTATTGAGTTACTCTCCGATCAATCCACCTTTATTAAAAGCGCGATCGACGAAGTAAAGGGCACGGCGATCATGGGAGGTATCCTCGCGATCGTCGTCCTGTACATTTTTCTGCGCCGGGTGTGGAACACGATCATCGTCGCGCTCGCGATTCCGATTTCCGTTATTGCCACATTCGGCCCGATGTTGATGTTCGACGTGACGCTCAACATCATGTCGCTCGGCGGCCTTGCGCTCGGCATCGGTATGCTAGTGGATAATGCCATCGTGGTGCTGGAAAGTATTCATCGTTGGCGCGAAGAGGGACACGATCTTTTTACCTCCGCAATTCGCGGAACTGGCGAAGTCGGCTCCGCCGTGGTTTCCTCCACACTCACGACGGTTGCGGTGTTCTTTCCCATCGTTTTCGTGAAAGGCATTGCGGGCCAAATTTTTGGCGATATGGCGTTGACCGTGGTTTTCTCCTTGCTCGCTTCGCTGGCTGTGGCGTTGTTCATGGTTCCCATGCTCGCCTCCCGCATGATTAAAGAAGAATATCTTGCAGATATTCGGGGCCGTTTTTCAAACCGACATGTTTTGCGGTTGTCAATCTTGGAAGACCTCAAGCAATTCCAGGCGCAACGCGAGCAGGGCCGGTCGGTTGCTGCAATGGTTGGATCCGCGCTGTTCCGCTTCGCCAAAGAAGTAGGACTCAACTTGGTGGTTGTTCTCGCGGCCGCAGTCTTTTTGTTCATAAAGAGCTTGATGCTTTTGCTCGCTTTTGTGCCGACGCTGCTCTTCGGTTGGATTCCTGCACTGCGCAAATATGTTCATGCAATCTCCAATTGGAGCGCGCAACCAAATTTTGCAACACTGCAAATTCACACGCGCGTGTGGGACACCTTGTTCAAATTCGCCTCTTATCCAACCTTTGTGCAAGGTTGGAAGAATTTTTCAGAGAAGTTCAAGTCTGCACGAACCGTTAAGAAAATTGCGCTGGGTTTGGGGGCGCCGATCTATTTCGTGTATGCGCTGGTGCGTTTTGCAATTCAGCATCTCTTTGCGACGTTGTGGAAAGCGCTGATGGCGCTCATCTTCGGCGCTGCTTTCGTGGCTTTGGTGGCGCTCGTGCTTGTCGGCTTGCCCATTGGTCTCGCGCTCGCAATGTTAATGTTCTTTGTCAATCCAGTTTTGGAGTGGTCTTATAAGATTTATCCCCAAGCCATTCGTTGGGCGTTGGGAAATCGCGGAACGGTATTGGGCATTTCGGCCGCGCTGCTCGCGCTGTGCATGTTAGTGCTCGCGCCGCGTTTGGGTGTGGTATTGATTCCGGAAGTGCATCAAGGCGAATTCAACATCGAAGCGCGCTTTCCGGTTGGCACACCGGTCGAGGGCACGGACGAAAAATTTCAGCCCTTCGCGGAGATTGCGAAAGTGCATCCCGAGGTTGCGAAAGTGGTGACGGCCGCCGGCACGGAAATCACTTCGCAATCGCAGTCCGATGAAGGCGAGCACACCGCCAAAATGACGGTCGCGCTCAAAGGCAATGGCGATTTCGAACGCAGAGAAGAAGCGCTCATTGCGGATTTGCGGCAGCAATTCAGCAATATCCCCGACGTCGAAACGAAAGTTTCGCGCCCGGCGTTGTTCAGTTTCAAAACGCCGATCGAGGTCGAAATTAAAGGCTACAATTTGCTCAAGCTGAGAGAACTGAGCCGAGAAGCGGAAGCACGCCTGGCTCGCCTTGACGGCATCAAAGACGTACGCTCGAATATTCAAACCGGCAATCCGGAAGTGCAGATCGTGTACGATCGCGACCGTCTCGCGTATTATAATTTGAACATCAATGACGTGGCTTCGCTTGTGCGCAACAAAGTGCAGGGTGTGGTGCTTACGGAATTTCGCGAAGAAGATCGCCGCATTGACATTCGCGTGAAGGTCGATGAAGAAGACAAGGCCGGCATTGAGGAATTGCGCCGGCTGATCGTGAATCCCACGCAAGCCGTTCCGATTCCGCTCGCGGCCGTGGCTGCCATCGAAGTCAAAGAAGGGCCGAGCGAGATTCGCCGTATCGAGCAACAACGCGCAGCGTTGATCACCGCGAACATCAGCGGTTTGGATTTGAAAACTGCAGCCGAGCAAATTCATACCACGCTCGCGGAGATGGATTTCCCCGATGATTTCTCCTTCATGGTCACCGGCCAAAACGCGGAGATGGAAACTTCCATGAACAGTCTATGGCTCGCGCTTGCGTTAGCGGTCTTTCTTATCTATGTCGTTATGGCCGCGCAGTTCGAGTCGTTGCTGCATCCGTTCGTGATCATGTTTACGATTCCCATGGCGTTGATCGGCGTGGTGCTCACGCTCTTTGCGCTGCAAATTCCGTTGAGTGTGGTGGTGTTCATTGGCATGATCTTGCTCGCGGGCGT
>JABWAN010000766.1 GCA_013361015.1 Candidatus Zhuqueibacterota bacterium
GCGGCCATGGCGCGCGCCCTAAGTATGGTGGCGCGTCCGGAGTTTAAAAAATTGGCAAAGCGCATTGTCGATGATGCGCGCACGCTGGCGAAATGCTTCATCGCTCTCGGTTATCGCGTCATCACCGGCGGTTCGGACAATCATCTCGTCGTCATTGATGTGCTGCAGAAAGGCCTCACCGGCATTGTCGCCGAACGCGCGCTCGAAGATTGTCACATTGTGGTCAATAAGAATAGGATTCCCGGCGACCAGAAATCTCCGACGATTACCAGCGGTATTCGCATCGGCACGAATAGTCTCGCACGCCGTGAAATGGGTCCGAATGAAATGGCCGTGTGCGCCGATCTCGTGCATCGCGTGCTTGCTGCGGTCAAGCCGATTAATGATCGTGAATATGCGATCGATGAAACGAAGGCAAATGCCGTACGCGAAAGTGTGCAGGAGATCTGCAAACGTTTTCCGATTCCGAATTATCCGTTCTAATGAGAAGTGACGAACGGACACTTGAAAACAGCGCGAAAAAACTGCCGCTGCGTTTTAAGGGACGGCATTGCCATGCAAGCAATTGAGATGAAGACCATTCCAAAGCCAGACCCGGTGAAACACGCACGCAGCAAGCTGGAAGCGGCTGCCGCGTATGAAATCGACAGCCAGCTTGCTCCACAAATAAATCCGTCTGACACGTTGTTTGTTGGCGGCTTCCGGCGCAGTGGCACGACCTGGCTTCAAGAGTCGCTTACACAATTGCTGGGGGCGAAGTCTGTTTTCGAGCCGTTGCAGTTTATTGTCCCTGAGATGCAAGCGATTTATGCGCATGCGCATCTTGAAAACAAAAAGGACAAATTTTTGCGCTTCTATATGCCCTATTGCGCCGGCACGGTCGAAAATCATCCTTTGGGCGATTTTTTTGACCGGGCGCTGCGTTCGGCGCTGCCGGGCAGATGGATTCGATGTCGGCGCCGTGACCGCAGCGAAAGTTTTCGCACGCGAGTAGTGCTAAAATGTATCTATTCTCAGCTTTGTCTGCGTGCGCTGCACAACACTTTTCAGATGCCGGTGATCCACCTTTATCGCGATCCGCGTGCGGTGGTGGCCAGCATAAAAATGGGAAGAAAACTCCGTTTTTTTCAGCGGCTCGATTTACAGGAACAGCTTCTCCAGGTGACGGATGGCAGGACGGAATTCTTCAAGCAATGGCGCCATGAAATCAAGCAATACAATAAACAGGGTAGCCTGGTTCGAATTGCGGCTTATTGGGCGTTCAGCGAAAAATTCGTTCAACATAGTTTTGCGGCAGGCCGTACGCGCATGGTCTTTGTGAGATATGAAGAACTATGCCGGAGGCGCCACGAGTTGCTGCAAGAAATTCTTCAGGAATTGAAAGTCGCTCCCGATGTGGAGGCGGAGTTGCAGATGGCCGAGGACGATAGTGCGACCACTTCAGAGCGGCGCCGCGGTGTTACCATGGAAGAAAGGCTCTTGGGATGGAGAAAAATTTTGTCGAGTTCCGAAACTGAAGCCATCACCTCCATCGCTCAAGACTTTGGCTTTGCGGACCGACTTTTGTGAGAAGATGCCGGATGCGTGATAAACCAGCGATCTCAATCATCATTCCAACCCATAATCGGCGGCGCTTGCTGCAGGAAACGGTGGCGAGCGTCTTCGCGCAAACCTTCCGGAATTGGGAGTTGATCGTGATCGACGATGCCTCCAGCGATGACACATGGGAGTGGTTGCGCGGATTGCAGAACGCGCAAGTTCGAATCTTTCATTTTGAGGAGCACCGCGAGCGCACGCAAGCGCGCAACTTTGGGCTGGAAGCGGCTAGGGGTGAGTTCGTTCTCTTTCTTGATGACGATGATCTCTTGCCCGCCTCGGCGTTGCAAATGCATTGGGACGCGCTGAGCCAATATCCGGAGACGTTCGGCTCCGTCGGCAGCTTCATCATGTTTGATGAAAACGGCGGTCGCCAAGCCGTTCGCTATGGCCGCCGCCGCCAAGCGCACGACCTCTGGCCGGATTTGCTGTTCGGTCACATTCCGGTTTCCGGGCAAAGCCTGTTTCGCACGCAAGCGATGACGGAAATAAACGGCTGGGACACGGACTATAACATTTGCGAAGACCACGTACTGTGGCTGAAACTGTCACAGTTGGGGCGAATCGTGTTGCTGCCCGACGTGGTTTTGCACTATCGTCTGCACCGAGGCCAATGGCGGCCGCGCAAGCTTTGGCAATTGATGACGAAGATTCGCAAACGCGCCCTCAAAAAGCTGAACGCTGCACAGCGTATGCAGGCTGAAAAAATTTTGCAGGCGCGCGAGCATTTTCGCTCGGGTGAGAATCATTATGCACGCGGCGAAACGGTGAAAGCGTTGCAGGCTTATTGCAAGACCGCGTGGCTGCTCCCCGGCGTGCTGCTTTCGCCGGTCACACGCATGATGCTGGTTGCGCCAATGCTTAAATGTTTGCTCGGCGGCCGGCCGGTAATTGAACGCGTGCTTGGCAGAAAGCCGTTGGAATTTTCGCGCCTTCATGTGGCCGAAGACGAGGGCAAGCCGCAGGAAGGGACAACCTCCTCGGGCCTCATCCACTTCAGCAGTTAGCGCATCAAATCCATAGCAAAAGATTTTTGGGTTTCAGGACAGATTGGCTTTATGAACGAGAGAAGGTCTGCCCGGCAGCACCGACCCATGGCGGTGCGACTGGGATTTTTCTTTATCCACATTAACAAAACCGGCGGCAGCAGCATCGAGCAGGCTTTGGGATATTATTTCGGTCATAGGACGGCTTCGGAAAAAATCGCAGACTTGGGCAAAGCGGCCTGGAAGAAATTGTTCAGCTTCGCGATCGTCAGAAATCCTTGGGATCGTGTCGTTTCGCATTTTCATTATCGCGCCATGACGAACCAATCCGAATTGGGAGCGAAGGCAATCGGTTTCAATGAGTGGGTTAAACTGGCATACGGCGAGAATGTGCCCGAATACTATGACAAGCCTAAAATGTTCATGCCGCAATGGCATTGGCTCATCGACGAGAAGGGAAGGCCGGCGGTTAGTTTCATCGGCAGATTTGAGAATCTCCAGGACGATTTTGCGAAAATCTGTATGCTGCTAAACCGGGAGGCTGAGTTGCCGCACTTGAAGAAATCCGACCGCGGAAATTACCGGCAATATTATAGCACCGCCTCGATTGAAATTGTCGAACGGTGGTTCCAAGATGATATTGAAAAATTCGGTTACAAATTTTGAAAAAGAATGCGATGCCTTTAGAGCCGACAACCGCGAACCGCACCTCGATCATAAGAGATCAAATTCAGGTGTTGACCATCGCCGAGGGCTTTTATCCGTCCAGCGTTTTGTTTGCGCTTCTTAAATTGGAAATCTTCGAGCGCATCGGCGACGGCGACAAGACGGCGCATGATCTTGCCGCGGAAATCAAGGCGCGGCCGGATTCACTGGTGCGCCTGCTAAATGCCGGCGTCGTGCTGAAACTGCTCGAAACCGAAGACGGCGTCAGCTTCCGCATCGCGCCGGCGTACCGGTCCGTATTGTTGCCGTCTGCGGGCGATAACTACCTCGGCAATTGGATTCGCCTGCAGAGAGAATTTTGTAAGGCC
>JABWAN010000767.1 GCA_013361015.1 Candidatus Zhuqueibacterota bacterium
AAAGAGCAAATCATAGATGCCCGAGCCGAGCGTGGTCCACCGCGCAAAAACGTCCACGACCACAAACAGCACGAACGCCGCCATGAGACCGCCGAGCGAAAGCAGAATGGCCTTGCGATGCGTACGCGCCGAAAGCCGCACCACGTCGATGATCGTGCGCGCTTCGTTTTCCTCTTCCTCTTCTTCCAACACTTTGTAAAATGCGCCGCCTTGTGACATTGGCGCCGTTTCGGCCGCCGCATGCGCAGGCTCCGGCTGAGGCGGCACTTCCACTTCGAAGGGAAGATGGGGCGTAGCCTCGAAGCGTTCCGAGGGCGCGGTGCTCGCAAAGTTGAGCTTGCTTTCATCCATATTGAGCACCAGCTCGGCTTCGGCTATGGTGAAATCTTCCTCCGGCTTGGCGCCCGCCAGCGGCTCGTCGAAGACCGGCGCATCAAAAAGTGGAAACGACTCGGCGGCAGGTTCCCCGGTCGAACCAGCGGCGGCATACTTGCGCGGCGGCGTCAATTTTTGCACGAGCGTTCCCAACTCGAGCGCATAATCCGTCGTCGGCGCTTCCGTTGAGAGATAGTTCATCAGCTCAAGATACATTTGATTCGCGGATTGATAGCGCTGCCGCGGCTCTCTTTGCAGCGCGTGCTCCACGACTTGCACCAACAGCTCCGGCGCCTCCATGGCTTTGAGCAAGCTAATATCCCAGTTGCCGCTGCGCAGATTTTGCACCGTGCTTTCGGGCGATTGTTCTTTGAAGAGGCGTTGTCCGGTGAGCATTTCATAGAACACCGCGCCCAGCGCAAAAATATCGGCGCGATGATCGAGCGGAGCATTGCCATTCACCTGCTCCGGCGCGAGGTAACCGAGCTTGCCTTGAATCAAAACTTCGTTCTTGCGATCAGCGCCATGATGGCCGCGGCGGCGCGCATTGGCCAGGCCGAAGTCGATGATCTTGACCTCGCCGAGCTGATTCAGCATAATGTTGCCGGGCGAAATGTCTTGATGAATGATGTGCAACGGCTGGTGCGTGTCGGGATCGCGCCGGGTGTGGGCATAGTCCAGGCCTGCGCATGTTTCCGCGATGATGTATGCGCTGAGATGCGGCGGAACGAGGTGCCGGTCTTTGCGGCTGGCATTGATCAATTGGCGCAGGTCGATGCCGTCAACATACTCCATGATAATGTAGAACTGGCCATCATCTTCGCGTTTGATGTCGTAGATGCGAATAATATTGTGATGATTCAAACGCGCCACGGCCAAAGATTCGGCTTGGAATAGGTCGATGTACTTGGCTTCGCCGAGCAACTCCGGCGTAATGGCTTTGATGGCAACCGGTTTGTCGAACAAACGGTCACGCCCGTATGAAATCACGCCAAAGCCGCCGCGCTTGATCTCTGCAATGATTTCGTATTTTTGGTCCAGAACTTTCACTGCTGCCATGGACTGCCCTCTGAGGTCGATAACTGTGGCGACTCCGCGCCGCATTTCGCCGCAATTTGCGACAAACCGTTAATAGAATTGTCCGCAAAGATGGTTTTTGCTGGGTAATGTTCTTCGATCATTACGGCTTGTGTATGAATACATACAAAACACACAGTTTGCGAAGACGGCATGCGGCGGGATGATTGAAAATCTTATGACGAAAGTTTTGCCGAAGCGAGGGCAACGGGCGCTTGCTAATTTCCCCAGAATACGCTTTCTTGGTTTGACGTAATTCCTCAGATGCCTGCGGTCAGGATGACTGCGCTACGCTTTTCCACCGATAACTGAGGCATTACGGTTTGATAGAGAATTTTCTCGCAACAGTTTGGCCGTAGTCGAAATAATCCGCGCAGCTTGTATCGCGCGAACATTCGAAATCACGGCGCAATCACAAGGAAAACTCCATGGCTCAACTTCGACCGTTCCACGCACTTTTGCCGCCGGCTCATCTCGTTGCGCGCCTCTCGTGCCCTCCTTATGATGTTGTGAGTGCAGAAGAAGCGCGCACGCTGGCGCAGGACCATCCCCACAGTTTTATGCGCATCATCCGCGCGGAGGTCAATTTACCCGAAACGCTTTCGCCATATGATGCCTCGGTTTATGACCGCGCGCACGCGAATCTGCATGCATTTGAAAAAGCCGGTTGGTTGCAACGCAGCACACTCCCGCAAATTTTTGTGTATCGCCTGCGCGCAAACGGCCACGTGCAGACCGGCGTGGTGGGCTGTTGTTCGGTGGCGGAGTATGAATCCGGCGCGATTTGCAGACACGAAAACACCAAGCCGGAAAAAGAAAATGACCGCACGCGCCATTTGCTCGCGCTCGCGGCGCATGCCGAGCCGGTTTTGCTCGCTTATCGCGGGCGCAACGAAATCGACGAGCTGGTCGCACAGATTTGCACGCAAACGCCGTGGTTCGATTTCGTTGCGGATGAGGGCGTGCAGCACACGCTCTGGCAAGCGCCGGAAAGCGAGCCGCTCGCGCGCGCGTTTCAGCAGGTGCCGCGGCTGTATATTGCGGACGGGCATCATCGCTCTGCCAGTGCGGCGCGTGCCTGCGCAGAGTTACGCCGGCAAAACGCCCGGCACACCGGCGAGGAGCCTTATAACTTTTTTCCGGCGGTGCTCTTTCCCGCCGCACAATTGCGCATACTGGCTTACAATCGTCTCCTGCGTGATCTTCCAAAGTGGAACGCCGAAACATTTTTGTCAAATTTGCGCCGCGACTTCGAATATGCCGAGCATGCTCCCGCCGCGCCGCAACGCAAAGGTGCTGTGAGTTTTTATATGGAAGGCAAATGGCACGGCCTCACCCTGCGCTCGCCAATGGCAAACGACCCCATTGCGCAGCTCGATTTGACGCGCCTGCAACAACAGTTGCTCGAACCTTACTTCGGCATCGCCGATCAGCGCACGGACAAGAGAATCGATTTCGTCGGCGGCATACGCGGGATCGCGGAGCTCGAGCGGCGCGTGGACGGCGGCGATTTCACGATGGCGATCCACCTCCACCCCACGCGGATCGGCGAGCTCTTCGCGGTGAGCGACGCGGGGTTGCTCATGCCGCCGAAGAGCACCTGGTTCGAGCCCAAGCTGCGGAGCGGCCTGTTCATCCACGCCTTTTGATCCGGCCGCGGATCCGCTGTAGAAACGGGGCATGTCTACCATCCGGCGCATTTCCCCAGCAGAGGCGAAGCGGCTCATGGACGAGGAGGGGTACGTCTACCTCGACGTGCGCAGCGAGCCGGAGTTCGCGGCCGGGCATCCGGCGGGCGCGCACAACGTACCGCTCCTGCACGCGGGGCCCGGCGGCATGACGCCGAACCCGGACTTCCTCGCCGTGGTCCAGGGCGCGTATCCGAGGGACACGAAGCTCGTGCTCGGCTGCCGGTCGGGGCAGCGCTCGATGCGCGCGGCGGAGATGATGATCGCGGCGGGGTACACGCAGATCGTCGAGCAGCGCGCGGGCTTCGACGGGCCGCGCGATCCCTTCGGTGCGGTGCTCGAGCCCGGATGGGGGCTCGCGGGGCTCCCGGTGGAGCAGACCACGCCGGGCGGCTCGTACGCGGAGATCCGGCGGAGGGCCGGCAAGTAGCGCGGCGCTCCGGGGCTATCTCGCGCGCTCGTAGTCGAGCGCC
>JABWAN010000768.1 GCA_013361015.1 Candidatus Zhuqueibacterota bacterium
CACATTCTGCAAGCGCTCGAAAAAACCAACGGCGTGCTCGCCGGCCCCAAAGGCGCCGCGCAATTGCTCGGATTGAATCGCTCAACACTGTGGTCGAGGATGAGAAAGCTAGGAATTGAAACGGAAACTAGTAAGCAATAAAAGTTCGCTTTCGATTCACAAAACATGAAGACGCCACAATCTCCTGCCGAAATCTCAGCACCCTTCCGAAATATCAGCATTTCGCAATGGGTTCGCCAGCGCAGCACTTTCCACCAATATTACATTAACTGCCTAATCACAATGCCACTTGCGCAGCGGGCCTCGTGGCATTTTTGTTTGTGGTACGGCTTTCGCCAAAGTTGAAAGCAAATCAACGAGGTGGAGCCATGCAACGATACAAATTCTCATTTATGCGCCACGGAATCGCTTTGGCATGGCTCCCATTTCTAAAATCTCAACTGCGGATGCGAGGCACCATGTTCCTCATCAAAAAAGTTTATGAAAACGAGCTGACGGCGCTTTTCAAAATTGAAGGCGAAATCGCGGACCATGCCTTGGATTATTGGAGCGAGGCGCTCGCGTCGTTGCTGCAGCAGTCAAACAAGCACGTCCTGCTTGATTGCAGTGACATTACCTTCGTGAGCCTCAATATTGCAGAAAGGCTCATGCAACAGATGACGAACAGAATTTTTCTGCTCAATTGCCCAACCGCAGTTCAAAACCTGGTGCGCGCCGCGGGCTTTGCCACGCAAGTTTTAGAATAGCACGAAAGGAAAGTGAAGCATGTTACGCAAAATGTTTTTGGCTTTTTCTCTGACTTGGTTGTTTCTCTGCATGGGCTGCGTCACTACGCCGGCGAAGAGTGGTGCTGTGGCATACGAGGCCGCACCAAAAAGGAATCCCGATGCAACCGCGGACAACGGTTTTGTCGCCTTGCTGCCGTTCGATTATACCAGCCCACTCGCAGGCGACGATCTGGAATTCCGTTGGACCAAGAGTGCTTCCGCGACGCGGTATCGGCTGGAAATCGAAGAAGTCCATGGCCAATCCGTCTCTCGAATGGAGATGGCCGCCGGCACCCGAAGCCTGCGCGTGCCAATCGAACAATTGCTCAGCAGCAGAGATTTGCGTTGGCGCGTGATTGCGCTTGATCAAACCGGAAAAGTGATGGCGCAAACGGCGTGGCGCATTTTGCTATCGCCTTCTTCTCAGTGTGAGGATTAAAGCCCCTTGTAAATAGATCGTGAAGCCGGGCTTGCTAAGATGCGTTTGTGCGAATATGATTTGGGGCAGGCTCGGCTGCACTTTTTAAGAACTGCTTTCTTCCCAAAACCATCGCAAGCGATAGTAGAAAAACCTTGGGGGTGGCCGTACATTGAAACGCGAGGGCGTCAAGCAAGCGCTAGCGAATTGCAAACCGAAACCGATCTGAAGAAGGAATTATCATGATGGCTGAGAAACAAAATGCAACCTCCTGGCTGCCGATGACCCGGCGCAAAATGCTCGGAGGTATGTTATTCGGCGCGGGTACAATGCTCGCCGGACTACAGATGAATTCGCTCGGCGCTGCCGCAAAGCGCAAAGGCAAAATTTTGCTCGAAGGCTTGCCGGCGATTCCACGTGGCCTCGAGTTGGCGGTCAGCATGCCGCTGATCGAGGCGTTGCACGGACGTCGCGCGCGCCGCTTCGCATTGGGCGCGGAGATTCCGGACGGCCCGCTGAAATTCAAATCGCAACATGCGCCGTTGCCGCTCAGCGAGTTGGAGCAAATGATGGTGCTCACTGCCGCAGCCGGGAATACGGGCTGGTTTTATCTGCATCCTTACAATAAAAATTATGTGCCCAACATTCCGAACTACGCCAGCGCGGCAGGCGGCCGCACGTTTCCCTCGGCGGCCGGATTTCATACCACGGAGTTTTTCTACACCGACGACAACGGCACTTATTTTCTGCCGACGCGCGACGCGCACGATTTGGTCAAGACCGATGAAAACGGCGCTACCGATCTCAACGCCTATTTGCAGGCGCATCGTTCGCGCATAAAAAGGTTATCGGACAAGCGCATGCACATTCCGCCGAAGCCGGCGCATATCGAAATGCACAATCCCTGGTGCGTGAATGTGCCGGGCAGCACGCTCATCATTCCGGTGGCGGATTTAGCCCAGCATCACCTCGCCGTACTTTGTTATCTCGTGCAAAACGGCGCTTGCATTTTCGACGACATCAACAAAAATCCGATTCCGGGCATCGAGAAGTTTAGCTCTTTGGTTGATGTGAAGAATCCCTATCCGCTCACGTATGTCGAGCAATTATCGCTCGCCGAAGTGACGGCCGAGCTTTCCACCGCGTGCTATGCCGGCGCGTTGATGCTGCAGGCCATGGGCCTCGGCGGCTGGATGTTTGATGGCATCACGCCGCTGAGCGTGCTCGGCGCGAGCGGTGATCCCGAAATGCCGGGACTGGGTTTCCGCTACGACGCAGATGAGCGCTGGCCATTGCCGAACGTGACCGGTTTGCCCGGCGTGTTCGAGGGCTTTTGTCCGCCGCATTACAAAGATATGCGCGCGGCGGTGGAAGCGTTTGTCAAGCGCAAATTCGATGCGGGTGGCCCGTTCAATTCCAATACGCCGGGCCCGTATCGCGAAAACGCGCGCGTGCGCGGCGCTGGCAAAGTGCACAGCGAAGAGTTCAAAGAATGCGTGACGCTAATGGCGCAATATGTGTTCGACAGATTCGGCAAATTCCCCGGCACCGTGCCCTCGCTTTTCATTCTAACTTATTTGCAAGCGCATCATCTTGATTTGGATTTCTACGACAAGCACTTTACCGCCGGCGCATATTTGGAAACGCATGCACGGCATCAGGAGTTGTGGCATCGGGACGCATAGCGCATGGCACCGAGGGCATAGCGCGATGCAGCTATGCGCCAAGCTCTATGCGCCTGCACACAAGCTCGACTTTACCACAAAACAGAAAGGAGTCGATGACGTTATGAACCAAAGCATGATTATTGAATGGGCGCCTTTTGAATTGACCGAAGGCGTCGATGAAAAAACGCTGCTGCAAGCTTCGGAAACGCTGCAAAGAGATTTTCTCGGCAAGCAAAAAGGATTCATCCGGCGGGAACTCTTGAAAGGAAAAGACCATCACTGGGTTGATCTGGTTTATTGGCAAAGCTGGGAAGACGCCGAGCAAGCCGCAAAGAACGCCGCTCAGAGCGCGGTATGCCGCAATTATTTCCAGTGCATGCTTGCTGCCGATCATGACGATCCCAGCGGCGGCGTTTTGCACTTTGAGCGCATTGAGACGTACGGCGCATAACGCAGATGAGCCAGAACGAGTGGAGTGTCAAACTTCAGTTTGACATTAAATAAAAAAGGAGATCCAACATGGCAAAATACCGTAAGGCGCTGCCGCAATTATCCGGCGGCGTTTTTCTCTCGGACGGCGGCATTGAAACGACGATGATCTTTCACGAAGGTTTGGATCTGCCGCATTTCGCCGCTTTTCATTTATTAAAAGATCAGAAAGGCGAAGCCGCGCTGCGAAAATATTTTCGTACGTATGCCGCGCTCGCGCGAGATTATCAAGTCGGTTTTATTCTCGAAGCGCCGACGTGGCGGGCGA
>JABWAN010000769.1 GCA_013361015.1 Candidatus Zhuqueibacterota bacterium
GTCGATAAAAGGCACCAGCTTTTCCGCTAACATTTGTGCGTAAAGCTTGCGCTCTAATCGCGCAAACTCATATGCACTGATGGATTGAATGAAGACCGCAATCACCGGCTGCACGGTTTTGCCGATGAGATTGTCCAACGTGTTTTTCATTTTGCCAATATCCAATGCTTCGTCGCCGCTATTGAGATAGAGCACGGGGTATCTTTTTGCTTGCGACTCATAACCGGGTGGCAAATAAACTTGTATGCGCCGTTCACCGCCCCATCTGCGATGGCTGATGCGCATCTTCTCGGAAGCAAATGTCAGCGTATCTAACTTTCCACGCGGGCCGGTGGTTGGTGCATTCAAGTGCTGGGGGCGCGTGCTGCCGGGCATATAGATTTCCGAAGCTTCACCGAGAAACATCGTCCAGCTAATTTTATCGGGATTGCGCGGATCGGGTATTCGCTGCTCCAAATCTTTGATGAACTGATAGCACAATCTCGCGTCACGCTCGAATTTGAATGAAGCATAGTAGAAGTCGGTGCCGCTCACGCGGTGCATCGGCCGTTCTTCGCCGTCGGCAAACATGTCTCCGCGCAAAGCGAGATCGCGCGCCTCGCCGAAATAAATGATGTGCACTAGACTGTCACCTTCAATAATGGGAAACTGCTGATGCGATTGCATGAAATCTGCAATGAGCGCTTTTTTATCTGCCGCCGCCTCAGCACGCTGGATAAATTTGCCAAACTCGGATTCTGGGAAAAACATAGTCCGCGACAGCGCTGCGTTTTTGACTGGCGTTGCGTCGCGCGGCGCCACGGCCACACATGCAATTTCATTGAAGGAATCGCGCACGAAGATTTTCCCATTGGCAAAACTGGGCGGCGACCACACCAGCTTGTCGAACAGCGGCATGCCGGCGACTTCCATGTAGCCCTCGGGCGAAGCCTTCGCCACATGCAGCGCGCCTTTCTTTGTCATGATGATCAAATGCCCGTCGACCAAAATCGTGAAGCCGTTACCCGGCGGCCGCGATTTCCAAGCCAGCGCGCCCGAGCCGGCATTTACACACGTCAAGAAATCGCCGCTGTAGCCGTAGACATAACCATCGTAATAAACCGGAATGTTGTAGTTGCGTTTGAGATCACTGCTCTTCCACGTTTCTGCGACGGCGTAGCCCGCACTATTGGGGGTGATTTGCAACAGCTTCGCCTGCGCCGCGGTATTGGTGAGCAGCATCTTGTCGCCCTCCACCAACACGGGATTCACGATGCGTTGATAAAAGCCGTCACCGTTGTGACGATATTGCCAAAGCTCCTTGCCCGTATTCGGCTCGCAGCCGGATAGAAAATTATACCCGGCCCAAACGAGCTGCGTACGGCCGCCAATATTCGCAAGCAGCGGCGATTGATATTCCACTGTATCCGCACCGGCGCTCCACACCACTTTGCCGGTTTTTTTGTTGAAGGCGCTGAGCGCATTGTTCCGTGTTCCTCCGGTTGCAACGATGAGCAAATCCTCGTGCGCCAGCGGAGAGGTCGTAAATCCCCAATGCGGCAGTATGGCTTTGTGTTCGTCGATCAAATGCGTAGACCAAAGCCGTTTGCCCGTTTTCAAATTGAGCGCCACGAGATGCCCTTTGGGCCCAAGCGCGAACACGGTTTCATCGGCAATGGCCGGTGTCGAAACCGGTCCGGGATTGGCGCCGTCACGGCCGGGATACGTGGTGTCGATGCGATACCGCCACTGCTCGTTGCCGGACTCGGCCTCGAGTGAGACCACATAGTCGTATGCGCCGTCTGAAAACATGGTAAGCGCATGGCCGTTCGCAACGGAGATGGCGGAATAGCCGGAGCCGAGCTTCTTCTTCCACACAAGCCTGAGTGTGGCGTTGGCTCCGAAGACGTTTTGTTGCGTAGAGGTGCCATTGTAATGCGCACCGCGCCAGCGCGGCCAATCGTGAGACCCGGCGCGTGCGGCCAGCGGCATTGCGACGAAGAAAAGATAAAGCAGACAGGTTTTGCGCATAGCATTTTCTCCAAGGGTTCGAACGCTTCTTGTTTGCGTTTACGGGAATGATCTCCAATATCGCAAAAAGAATTCGCCCGAGCGCTCTATTTGCAGCATTTGGCACCTCTGAAATGTCAAGCTCTGTAGAGACTGTCAGTCCATGGCCGTGTTCGGCTGCGCAACCGAGGCTTCGGAGGCGGATTGGGTATTTTTTGCTTGTAGAAATTGCGTGGGAGTCATGCCGGTGTGGCTTTTGAAAATGCGATTAAAAGAAGTTTTGCTGTTGAATCCAGCGTCAAGCGCGAGCGCCAGCAGCGTGTGCTCGCCGGTTCCTTGCCGGGCAAGTTGTTGCTTGACTTCTTGCACCCGGTAGGCATTAACAAAATCGGTGAAGCTCTGTCCCAGCGCTTCATTCAAAATGCGTGAAAGGGCGCGCACCGAAATGCCCAACCTCGCCGCCACGTCGGAATATTTGAGATTGCAATCCAAATACGGCTTCTCGGTTTCCATGATTTTGCGCAGTTGATTTAAGACCGCGCCGGCAGCGAGTGGTAGTTGCGCATTCGTGCGCGACGACCTGCCGATCCGCAACTGCGGCGGAAAAAGCTTTTCCGGTTGCTGCATGCCAAGATAGGCAATGGCATAAACCATAACCGTGAAGAATGCCATGGGGAGATAGTCCATCGCGACGAGGTCGACTTTCTTGAAGAACTCCACGCTCGCCACGGCCACGTGAAAGAGCGCGAACAGCAGCATGAGCGTGAATAGAAATTTCAGCCAACCAAGATGACCGGGTTTGACGCTCTCCGTGGCACGCGCGCTGGTCTGCATTTGCAGGGCTTTTATGCACATCCCCAAGTACATGACATTTTGCAGGCCGTACAACAATGAAAAAATCAACGCGATCAATCTGGCCTCGCCGGACATATCGGGGTTGAGCATGCGCGCAAGCTTGGCTGGCGCAGGCAAAAGATAGAACGGAGACATATGGATTAAAATGGCAAGCGCCGGCAGCGCATGCATGACGCCGAACCAATTCCAGCGGACCGGTTGTGCGAGCAGCGCTTTCACATAAAAATAGTAGATCGGTGCGAGAACAAACCACAGCGGCGCGCCGGTGGCCGGCAGATGCGGCCAGTTGCGATACAGCTCGGAGAGGCTTAGAAAAGATAAAAAGCGCGTCCATGAAAACGCCAGCACCAGCATGGCGAGCAACTTATTCGCGCGCGTATTCCCTTTGCTGGTGGAGAGTAGAATGCCCGCCACGAACAATCCTTGCAGCGCGGCGCCGGCATAAAGCAGCGCCCAAGGGTTAAGTTGAATGGGGTCCATGTCACCTTCGCGAGCAGATTGAGATTTTGTGCTTCACGTAAGACTGCCGGCGGCTGCAATCGTTCAGTGCAAAGCAGAACACGGCGCTTTAAATAAAAGGACAACCCCCGCGAATTGCGGAAGGAAAATTTTCGTTGCATCCCAAAAGCCTCTCCCGCATATTACTTCACACCGGCAAGAGCATTTCAACGCAAACGCAACAATCTCCACTTACACAAACCTTCTGCAGAAAGACTATGGCTATCGACAAAGAACTTTATCGCCAAGCGTTCGAG
>JABWAN010000770.1 GCA_013361015.1 Candidatus Zhuqueibacterota bacterium
GGCTAAGGCGGCCGCGCTTTTTACCGTCGATCATTTGAATGCCAGCGACCGCTTCAATGTGATCAAGTTCAACAGCAGCGTCACCATGTTCCGCCCCAATCCGGTGCCCGCGGAATTCAATGAAGTGCAGCAAGCACTCGCGTTCATCGACGCCATCAGCGCGAACGGCGGCACCAACTTGCAAGGCGCGGTGCTCGCGGGTTTGGGCCAAGAGATGAGCGACACCACCGCGAACGTGATTATCTTCATCACCGATGGCATCGCTGCGCTCGATCAACAAGCCGTGATTGCGGCGAACACCAAAAAGGTGCGCATCTTCGTGTTCGGTATCGGCACCGATGTGAATAAAAATCTGCTCACGCAGCTTGCGGCGAACAACAACGGCCTCGCGGAATTTCTCGGCAATGATGAAGTCACGCAACGCATCAGCGAATTCTATGCGAAAATTCGCAATCCGCTTTTGCAAAACATCCGGCTCACCTTCACACCCACTGCGGTCGATGAAGTTTATCCTTTGCAATTGCCGGATATCTACGTCGGCCAGCAATTGATCGTGTTGGGAAGATATGCGCAACCGGGGCCGGCGCAAGTGACTTTGACGGGCACTTCTTTCGGAGAAGAGACGCGTTACGAATACCCTGTTTCGTTCACCGCAGATTCGCTAGCGAATCGTTTCTTGCCGCGCATGTGGGCGAAATCAAAAATTGGCGCGCTGCTCGTGCTCATGTCCGGTGTGCCGGAAGGCTCGAATCAATGGGAAGAATGGAAGAAGGAAGTCATTCGCTTGAGTTTGCTCTATGGTATTCTCACGCGCTTCACCAGCTTCAAGGATCCCGGACCGCCGACTTTTGTGGAAGAAGAAAACGCCGGCATGATTGCGCCGAGCGATTTTGTTTTGCAGCAGAATTATCCGAACCCATTTAACCCCGAAACGCGCATTGTGTTTTATGTTCCATTGAGCGCGGAGCAACAGCACGTCGTGATCAAAATTTATGATCTGCTCGGCCGCCTCGTAGCCGTGTTGTTTGACCGCGAAGTTGCACCGGGGCGATACGAAGTCACGTGGAATGGCAAAGACCTGTTCGGCCGCGACCTGCCGAACGGGATGTATATCTATCGCCTCGAAGCGGGTGAGGTGATGTTGGCGAAGCGGATGACGTTGCTGCAGTAACCCAGCCGGCTCGACTGGAGGCTACAATAGCGCCCTAGATCAGGCAACGTGAAAGTGATGAAGCACATGGCGTTGTTGCGAAATATGTTCGTTTGAACTGTGTTCCAACCTCGGCTGCGCCGAGGTTTTCTGAATGAGGGAACGAATGATGATGAGAAACTTTAAAGCGAAACGAGCAGGCATAATCTGCTGCGCAATGATGTTCGCTGTTAAGCCCTCTGCTTTTGGCCAGATCATTACCGACCTCCGCGTCAACGACGAGCCGGATACCTCCGCTTTCATTGCGCTAAATCCTTCGCTTCATGTTTTCTCGCCGGAGCGTTTTCTCGTGGTGTGGAGCGATGATCGCCAGGGTGAGTTTACGGCTTGGGGAAATTTTTTCGATGGTGACGCGCGTCCCGTGACGGATGATTTTTCGATTCTCGGCGACGAAGTCGTGTTGCCCGAACTCGGAGAAGACTTCACAGTGATCGCTCATCGCAGCGAGTTTAGCGGTGTTTCGATAGAGGATTATTGGGTTGGTTATCGCCAGCGTTATCGCGGCATTCGGCCCCTCGCAGAACCCGTCGAAATCGACCGCTTTCAATTGCCGATCGACTATTTTGGCGACCTTGGCACGCGCAGCGATCTCGTGCGCACACGCTGGGGTTTTGCTTACGTGAGCAATTTCATCGGGACGCTTTTTCTGCGCCGATTCGACCGGCAGTTTCAAGAACTCGGGCAGCCGCGGCAGCATTTCTATGAAACCGTGAAAGACTTCACGTTGAGCCTTTCACCCGACAGCGCCCGCGCGTGGGTGGTCTTTCGTATTACGATTCCGGGAGGCTCATCACAACCTGCGGGATTGTACCTCGCGACGATTGATAGCTTGGCAAGCGACATTGGCTTTAGAACCGTGATGTTGGACTCATCGCTGAGAAACGACCAACTCTCTCCCATGCACACACACATTCGCAATGATTCCACGCTCGCTACGATCTTTGCCAAAGGCGATTCCTTGCTGGAGATTCGCTTTCTCACAGACAGCACGTTGCAACAACGGCGCGCGCACTTGATTCCATTGCCGGAATGGCCGGGCGCCATGAGCGGAGTTTTTTCTCCGCTCAGTTTGCTCGTTACCAATGCGCAGCAAAATGTTAGGAAGCTCATGGTCAGCGGCATTCAAGAGGGCTACGAAGGCCAGGAACGAACATGGCGCTCTCTTTCGCTGGTTTATGATCTGTTCGACGATAGCTTGAGCATGGAACCATCCCAGGCATTCATCTTGGATCAAAAAGCGAGCGTAGCGCGACACGGCCAAGCATTCTTAACCGAAGCAGAGGGCATTAAAGTTCCGGTGTCGATCTATCCGCGCAACTATGTTCTGCAAGCTCGCAAGGACGGCAGTACCTCGCTCACGCCTCTCGGCAATTTGCCCAACGGCGCGAATCAAACTTGGCCCGTGATTTTGCCGGAGGATGACCAGAACTTTTGGGTCTCTTGGTATGCCGGCAACGCCGGGCCGGCGCAATATCGCGCGCGACGCATTGACGCGAACGGGCAACTTGCATCTCAAGCGCAACTTCTACCCACTCGTGAGGGCATCTTTCTGCAAAACGGCCGGCTCTTCGTTATCAAAGCTTCTATTGCGCCTGATTCGACCAAAATTCAAATGTGGGAAGTAGCGAATAATCTGTTGGAGCGCGAGCTGGCACTGAAGCGCCGCACCAATTGGCGCTCGCTGCACAAGCTTGCCGAAGACCGCTTCTTTCTTTTTGGGCGCCGCGAGGGGAGCGCGATCGTGGAAGTCTATAACGTTGCCGGCTTGCAGCTAGACTCTTTGACTGTGCCGGCTTCGCAATCTCCCTATGAAACCTCGCAAGTCTATCCTTTGTCCGATGGCCGTTATTGGCTGCGCACCAATGCCTTTTATCTGTGGAATCCGGAAACGCGGCAGCTTTCTGCGCCGGCTGCAATTCCGCAAGAGAGTAACGTGTGGCCTGTGAGCGCCGACCGCATTCTCTCCGTCAAGCTCACCTATCCCACGCTCACGACCACGATCGCGCGTTTCACGCTGCGAGACACGAGCGGACAAATCCTCATTGCTGATCGCATGCTCACGAACGACGGCAATACTTTTCCAATTGCCGTCAAGCCGCTGCCCCAAGGCCACTTTTTAATTCTCTATCGACAAGGCTCAAGCTATATGGCGCAAGTTTTCAAGCCGGACTTCACGCCCGTGCAAAATGCTTTTGCCCCGTTTCCACAGGCGACGCCGAAGGTTGTTCTTCCTCTCGTTGAAACGCTGAAAGAACGCGTGGTCTTTGCGACGAGCGACGTGCGTGAAGGCGGTACAGGTCGAGATGTTTATGCGAGTGTTTATGAAGTGCAAAGGCTGCTCACGAGTGTGGCGGAAGTAAACTCTTCGTCGAAATCG
>JABWAN010000771.1 GCA_013361015.1 Candidatus Zhuqueibacterota bacterium
ATAGCGAATGGCAAAGTAGTATCGAGCGCATAGAATTTTTGCCGCAAGCAGAGTGCGAAAAACATTCTGCACGGCAAAACGGCTGTGCGCCCGCAACGATTGTTCAAGAGGGAGTACACGAACCCACGACGGCATGAGCGGGAGCGACGGGGTAGGCGAGTGGCATGTTGTGCGCGATGATCAAGGCTTTACTCGCATTTATTTTTCCGTGACGATTCAAACGTGCTCATTTCCGAACGCGAGTTCTGGCGAGTCTATTACTCTGTTGCGCTCGCCAGAGGTTGACGGCTGAACCGTTCACGCTTACCTAAAAGAGCATGGAGGCAACAACGTGAATTTTGAGAAACTGCAAATTCGGGAACATCTGCGCGTCGTTTACAAGCATCGCTCGCTGATTGCGCTGTGTACCATTTTCGTCACCATCCCTCTGGCGATCTTGCTGATTTTTTCCAAATCGGAATAAGAAGCGTCGATTGCTTTTGAAGTGGGCGATGATGCCATCACCAGTTTGTTAACCTCGGATATCGATGTCAGTCCCGATTTGTCCGTGGGCAACTATATGGACATCATCTCCAGTCAAGGCTTTGCGCGCCGCGTCGTGCAGGCCCTGAAAGAAGATTCTTCCGGGCTAGGTTCGGTACTGCCCAAAACTCAAGATACCGAGACCGACGCTAAAGAAGGCGCGCTGAGTACTAAAATCAAGCATGCCCTCGGATTCACGGCGCCGAAGCTGAGCGCGGAAGATCGAGCCGTCATCGAGCTTTTGAAGAACGTGCAAACCGAGCATCGCGGCGGCCAGATGATTCGCGTGTTGGTCGAAGCCGACAACCCGCACGACGCCTACGTCTACGCCAAAACCATCGGCACGGAATTCGTCGAGCTGAACTTGGAAGTGATTCAAGAGCGCCTCGGCAGTTTGAACAAATTTTACCACGAGGAGTTGCAAAACTCCTATCAACGTCTCGTCGAGGCCGAGGGCCGGCTCGTCGAGTATCGCCGCAAGAACAATATTGCTTCTGCGAATCGCGAAACCGGTCGCCTTTCCGGCCGCGTAGAAACTTTGGAAAGCCAACTGGTCGAAATCACCAGCCAGCGCAAATTGGTCGAAGGCCGCATGACGGCGCTCGATCAGCAATTGGCAAATATGCAGCGCAAAAATTCCTCGCTCGCGCATTTGGAAGTGCAACGGCCGCGCATTGAAGAGTTGAAAGGGCGTTTGCTGGAGCTGCAACAAGAGTTGAATACGCAAACGGCGATGTATACGCCCAAGCACGCCAGAGTCGTGGGCTTGAAGCGCGAGATCGAGGCCACGGTTGAAGAATTGCGCGGTATCACCGGCGGCACCAAATACTCCTCCGCCACCGCTGCCGATTCTTCCAGCATGGCGTGGCAGGAATTGTACATCGAGCGCCTGCTGTTGGAAGTGGAAATCAGCAGCCTGCGTGCCAAAGAAGATGGCTTGCGCAGTTTGGCCAGCGACTATCGTGATCGTTTGCTGACGGAACTGCCGGAACAGGAAAAAGATTTACTCAAGCTGCAACGCGAAGTACAGGTTGCGCAAGACGCCTATCAAGCCGCGTTGAGCACGAATGAAAAGCTCAAAAGCTTGCAGGCGGAAAAAGCGCTGAATGTCAACGTGGTCGATCAAGCCGAGGAGCCGCTGGAGCCGCAGCCCCGTAAACGGGGACTGAAGTTGGTCGTTGGCTTCTTCCTGGGCATTGCGTTGGGCGTCGCTCTGGCATATTTCCGCGAGGCTTTCGATCGCTCGCTCAAAACTACGCGTGACGTCGAAGCCAAGCTCAAGCTTCCCGTGGCCGGCGTGGTAGAGAATTTCGAAGACTGGCAGCCGGGCAAGAAGGACTCGCTTAACAATGCGACTACCTCAAATCTCATTCTCATGCACGATCCCGAAGCTGCAGAGGCCGAGAGCTTTTATGCGTTGCGGGCGAGTCTCGATGTGATCATGAGGAACCAAAACGAAATGCGGGTGCTCATGATTACCAGCCCCGGCCCGGGCGAAGGCAAATCCATGATTGCGCAAAATCTCGCGGTTTCTTTTTCGCTCTTCGGCAAAAAAACGGTTTTGCTGGATACGGATATCTATCATCCCACAACGGAAATCCGCCTGGGCTTGGGAGAGCGTCGCGGCCTCACCAATTGGCTCGCCGACGAGGTTGCCCTTGAAGGGCTGACCAGCAGATTGGCGCTGAACGGCAGTGCGCTTGATGTGATTCCGTCGGGCAATCGCCACGTGACTTTTCAGAAGCTGGCGCATCAATTCAAACTGCGCGACTTGCTTACGCGTCTGCGCGAGCAGTATGACATTATCATCATTGATGCACCGCCGATCATTCCGGTCTCGGATCCCTTGTTGGTCGCGCCGGAAGCAGACCTCATTCTGTTGGTGTTGGAAGCCGGGCGCACGCAATACGAAGCCGCGCGGCAGGCGGTTAAAATTTTGCAGAAAGTGCGCGCGCCATACCTGGGCGCGATACTCAATCGCTTTCGCTTGGAAGAAGAATTCGGGCCGCGCAGCTTCCAAAAAGTCTATCGCCGGAATCACTATCGTTCCAAAGCCAGGCTCTCATGACGGCACAACGAACCACATATTACTGGTACGTACTGTTCTCGATTCTCGCTGCCGTCGCGTTGGCGTGCACGGTCGTCGAAGTCTCCGCCGGCGTCGCCATGGGCTTGCTCATCGGAGCGATTCTCACGGTGGTCGGGTTGGCGCGTTTTGAAGTGCTCATCCATGCGGTCATCATTTTGTTGCCGCTGCAATCGTGGATTCCATACAGTCTGCAACAACTGGGCACCTTGAATCCGTTCAATCTGCTGTCCGCGGTCATCTTTGTGATTTGGATCGTGAACGCCATTTTGCAGCGCGAACGGATCGTCAGTTTCAGTTGGATGAACTTCGTCATAGTTGTTTTTCTGCTCATCTGTATTGCAGCACTGCTGAACAGCTCACGTTTTGCCGGCAGCGATCACATATCCGCACAGCTCAATCCGCTCAAACGCTGGCTCAGCCCGATCCTTTTGTTCTTTCCCATTGCCAATGCCCGGTTCGGACGCCCGGCGATCAAACGGTTGGTGCGCACTGCGTTGCTCACCGTCGGCTTTGTCGCCCTGCTCACGATTAACGACCTCAACAGCATCGGCTGGCACAACATCAGCTTGCGCACACGTTTCGGCGGCGCGTTCGGTTTCGGCGGAGAAAACGATCTAGCCGCGTTTTTTGTTTTTTATCCAATACTCGCGCTCGCGATCGGGCTCTTCGAGCGCAAATTCTTCAGCCGCATGATTCTGTTCGGCATTTTCACGGCAGCGATGCTGCCGCTGATTCTCTCGCTTTCGCGCGGCGCATATCTCGGCGTGATTGCCGCCCTCGGCGCCATCGGATTGCTGCGCTATCGCTGGATGCTCGCCCTGCTGGTGCTGGCCGTCGTGTTTTACGACACGTGGACGCCGGGTATTGTCCAGCAGCGTTTCGCGAGAACGCTCGTTGCCGCCAACGAGCGTGTCGGCGGTCGCGTGCCCGCGCCCAATGAAGAAGAGCGCAATCTCGAAACCAGTTCCGCCCAAC
>JABWAN010000772.1 GCA_013361015.1 Candidatus Zhuqueibacterota bacterium
CTATGGCGCGGAAGGTGGTGGCCCCGGTTTGGGTGGAGGAGGTTACGGTCGTCGAGCCGGCCGCGGCGCAGGCAATGGTGTTGGTGATGGCATTGGCAACGGCACGGAGATTGGCATCGCTGCGGGGCTCGGCGGCGACGGCGGTGCGATGAACATTCACGATCTCATCACATGGATGAAGGCACATCCCGGCGTGATTCCCAAACTCGTCCAATACGATATGGAGCACAAGCCCGGCGATCTTTCCTCCGTGGCCTCGTTCACAATGAACGGAAAAAGCTTCGAGCTTTTCCTCTCGTGCAATGCCGCAGATATGTTGCTGCGCATTTGTTTGATTGAAGGCAACAAATTCACCATGCTCAAAGATAACGGCATCAAAGAAGCCAGCAACTTTCTCGCAATGGGCGACGTCGTGCGCCAAGGCGCCGCGATTCAATCGCTCATCACCTCCCGCCAAGCACCGGGCGAGACCGCGCAGCAGTTTTATGGCATCTTTTGGAAGTGGTGGCAAGGGACAAGGAGGTAGGTAGTATTCCGGGCTTAGTGATTAAGCAACTGCATACTGCTTACTGACTACTGAGAAGAAGGATGCTTCATGCAACGCAGAATGATTTGGTTGCTAGTGGCGCTCGCGGCATGCGCTCTCGTCGCGTGCGGCGGCGCAAAGAAAAGCACACGCGCTAGCAAGCGCATGCTTCCGCCGGGTTTGGACAGCAGCACGGTGGCGCGTGCGAACAAGTTTGGCGAACAAAACTTCGTTTCCACCAAACGCGAGAAAAAGGCGACGCAAGTTGCCGCGCTGGGCAAAGGCCGGTTGAAAAAAATTGACGAGTTCTGGGCTTATCTCGAAAAAGCCGAAAATGGCAATGCCTCGCTTTCTTCCGCGCAGAAAGCTGACTTTGACCGCGCTGCATCCGCAGGTGCACAAAGCCTGAGCAAGTGGAAAGCAGCCGCGGGCAATGGCCCGGCGGAGCAGGAAGCGCTTGCGGCCAAAGTCTATTGCCTGGACGCGCAAAGATTCTTGGAAGAGGCGATGCGCATCAACCCGTTCGACAAAAGCGTGCGTATGATGCTCGCCACGACCTATTACAACTTGCAGCACCTCTTCGGCGTGGAGAAGAATTACGCCAAAGCCATCGAGGTCTTGGAGCGTCTCGTGCGTTTGGAGAAGGGAGAGCACGCGGTGTATCGCCTGCTCGCGGAAAACTATTCGGAGTTGAAAGACTACCAGTCCGCGCTCACGAACTATCGCCGCGCCGAAGAAGTGATGCTCAAACTCGCGTTCATGACGCCGCCCGACACCGCAATGCTCTTCTATTATAACTTCGGCCAGGGTGATGCGCTCGCGCGTCTGCACGATGCGCCGAACGCGCTCAAAGCCTTCGCAGCGGCGCGGCCATTCGCACAGAACGAGCGGGACCGGCAGGATTTGGAAAACTATCTCAAATGGATCAATTGGGATGGCGGCAATACGCGCTCGGCCGAACGCTGGGACGAAATCTTGGAAATGGAAAAAGAGAAACAGTATGCGCAAGTTGCTTCCGCTTGCCAAAAACTGTTGCCCGTGTTGCAGACTCCCAAAGCGCGCATGGCGGTTTCCCACAAGCTCGCCGTCATGGAGTTTGAGTATTTGAGCAAACAAACCCTCGCGATCGACCGCATGCAGCAAATCTTCGACGCGTTGCCCGCGGCGGAGAAGGAAGCGCAAAAGGAAGAAGAGACCAAGACCTATTTGAATACCTACGGCGCGATGCTCTTTCGTTTGGGGGTGGAGGCGGGCAAGCAGGATCAGAAAAAATTGAGCCTCGCATATTTTTCCAAAGCGGCTTCGTTCAAGTGGGATAATGTTGCGCGCGCGGGCTTGGAGTTATTGCCGCTCGTGTGGAATTCGCCGCAGGAGTCGATCAAATACGGCAAGCTCGCCCTCGCTGCGAGCAGCGTGCTCACGCCGAGCGAGAGTTGCGAATTAATGTCAATGATGATCAAAGCCTACAAGAGCGCCGGCCAGTTCGAAGAGGCGCGCCAGCTTTTTGAAGATTGGAAGAAATGCCAAGGTGACAATCATGCACAGAATTAGATGCGGTTTGATGGTGTTGACGCTTCAGCTCACCATGGTCTTGGGCCTGCGCGCGCAAGCGCCGCAAAGTGTCGAGATTGATCAAGAGCTTGTGCGTTATGCGGTCGTGCGCGATCCGAAGCTGGTGAAATTCTTCGTAGACGATTTTCTCATCACGGAGTCGAACGTGGAGCGTTTAACGATCTACGATCTCGTCGGCGACGGCTTCGGCGAGGGCGATCAAGTGCGCACGCATCCGGGCGGGAAAATCTATATGATCTCTCCCGGCAAAAAAGCCCAGGCCATGATGAACAATTGGCGTTTCGGAGACAACATAAAGTTCACCGCCAACGCCACGGATTCTCCGGACCTCTTCGAAAGTGCGCCGGATTCGGTGCGCGCGCTCGGCGGCATCTTTGCGGGTTTGCTGCGCAGCATGCGACGGAACTACAGAGGTATGCCCATCAAGCTTACGCTCGAACAAAGCGACGGCGTGACCGCGATTGAAATGTGGGGCTATGACCAACGCTTGCTTAAATACACTCCGCCGCCGATCGAAAACAGAGAAGTCCTCAAGCCGGTTTATAATTTGATCTATGTGGAAAAAACGATAGCGGACACGGTTTACTACGGCCCGAAGCAATCGGCGAAAACAGAGCGCTGACGCAAGAGAGAAATCTTTCACGAAAGCATCGTAAATCTACGGTCATTGCTGCTTTGAATGCGCCTCCAGCATCCGCACGAGTTTCGGGCGATTGCGTTCGATGGCGGCCTTGTCGGCATCGCTCTCGGGATGGAGGCGAAGAATCCAGTAAATCTCTTCCAGGCTTTCCGGCCAAACGATAATGTAGTTTTCCTCCGTCTTGAAAACCTTGCCGTTGGTTTCGGCCAACTCATTGTCGCTTTCCCTTTCGAGCACGAGGATGCGCTCCCCATTGGCAATTACGTCTTCGATTTTGCCATGTTCAGGCACGGCCTCGGCGCGGACGTTGATTTTACCCTTTTCAACGTAAACGTGGCGCGTCTTGATGATCATGCCGTCTTCAACTTCCTCTTCCGAACCCTCGGCTTTTTCGCTTTTCAGCAATTCCTCGAAATCTTCTTGCAGCTTTTGGTCGGTCTCGGCGTCGGTGGAAACGTTGTAATAGAGAATGGTGACTTGCGTCTGTGCGGGTTCGCCGGTTTTGGAGTTTTTTCCAAGGAAGCGCACACGCGTCTCGATCTTCTCCACGAACAAGCACCCGCTTGTGCCTAAGAGCAGCAGCACGGCGATGCAATACTTCGCGATTTTCATAAGAACTCCTCGGCTCTTCGGAGCCGTATTGAGGTTGATCAATCCTTCGGTTTTATCAAATCGGCCAGAGTAACTTCCGTTCCAACTGGAAGCTTTTGCACCTCTTCCAAAAGCACAGCCGGGTCGTATTCGCGACTGGGTTTTTGCGGCGCCGCGCGGTAGCCTCGCATAGTAACCACGCCTAATATTTTTGCTGAACGAGAGACTTCCGGAAGCGCACGCTCGCGTCCCGCC
>JABWAN010000773.1 GCA_013361015.1 Candidatus Zhuqueibacterota bacterium
ATACTCGGTAAAAGCGGTTTGCTGCGTCTCTTCGTGGTTCAGCAAGTTCGCAATCTCGGCACGCCAAAAAACAGCGAATAGCACAGCCGCAGCCATGGCGAACGCACCGAGGGATTTCCATGAAAATCGCAGGCCGGTCTCACGAGCGAACTTCAAGCCTTGGACCGGGGAGCGGCGTGCTACTATCGTGTTGGCTTGGGAAAGCTCCAGCCGTTGTTGGAGCTTCTGCAATTCGATTTCCACTTGAGGCAAAGCGGCGGGTTGGAATTGCGCCGCTTGCCACAGAGTTTTGGCTTCGGCCCAAGTCTCGCGACGAGCGGGCGCGGCGTTCAGCCACTTCTGCCATTGTTTGCTCTCAGCCTCGGAGGCCGTGCCGGCGAGCCAACGCTGGAAAGACTCATCTGCAAGCAGAGAGATAATATCTTGATTGTCGGGAATCATGTCGCCATCCGGTAAAATCTTTAGTCCTTGGGCACACTTCTGTGCTTTCTTTTGAAGAGAAAGAAAAGCGTAAAATGTAATGCCCATTACAAAAAATTAAGCAGAGCCTATCCCAACAAACTGCCTTTGCCATTTCGAAATTCGAGGCGACGAGTAATCTGGCCCGCGCTACCGCGGGTGAAAAGGTTCTTTGTCTCGTGCCCGGAACGAAAACATAGGGCGGACAAGCCGCAACCAAAAGAGCAGGCCACGGAATCACACGGAATTTATTCGCTGACAAAGATGCGTTCTTTCCGTGAGTTTCCGTGTAATTCTGTGGCTAATTTTTTTGCACTGAATTTATTTTTTGGACACTAAGGATTTTGCATGGCCATTATGACTTCGTTGCCAAAAGGTTGCGCAGACGCTGCATCGCTTCGCACACGTAGTTGCGCGCCACCTGCGGTGAAACCTTCATGAGCGAGCCGATTTCGCGATAGGACAGACCGTTGTATGTTTTCAAATAAAGCGCCTCGCGCAAGCGCGGCGGAATTTGTTGTAATCCTTTTTTAAATGCGCGTCGCGTGTCCGCTTCGGTTTCCTGCACGATTAAAAAGTCTTCCGGTGAAAAATACTCTTGCGACTCCAAAATATCGAACTCTTGCAGGGTTTGCTGTCGATGCCGTTGCTGCGCCAATGCATTCAGCACATGGCGCCGCAGCGAGGCCAGCAAATACGCGCGCACCGATTCAGCGGCCGACACCGCGGCATGCTTCTCCCAGATGTATGCAAACACTTCTTGAATGCTGTCTTGCACCAATTCGCTTTGGTGCGAGAGCTTGAAGCCGTAATCATAAAGCCGGGCATAGTGCGCGCGGAAAAGCGCCGCTAAAGCCTGCGGCTCGCCTTTCTGCAGGCGCTTCCAAAGCTCACGATCACCGGCGTTACTTTGTAGAGTTTCTATGAATGACATTTCGAGCATGGCAGAAGTGTGTTACAATATACTCTACACATATTGCAATGTCAAATTGTGATTGACGAGTTCAAAATTCGCACACGGAACAACTCATGCCCGCTGCGCTGGTACTTCCTTTCAAACGGCGTAACGGGCAGCATGGGCGTGAGTTTTTCGAGCACGCCGTGCGTGCCGGAGCAATGAAAAAACGCGGATTCAAACTCCAGCGCGTAGATTTCCCAATTGCTGCGTAACTCGAAATACTTGCCGAGTTTGATCAAATCCCAAAAGACGGGATGGCCATGAAAACGCTTTTTCAACGCGTTCTTTTTCGGCCATGGATTGGGATAGAGCAGATAGTGCCGTTCGACTTGCCATTCGTACTGCGCCGCCAAGCGCCAAAAATCTATCAAATCCGCGCGCACCAGCGCATAGTTGGAAACTGCAGCTTCGCGATAGGCATGATGCCGGGCCAGCCGCGCCGCGGATTTGTCGATCCCCAAAACAAAATGCCCGGGAAATTCGCGCGCGAGCTGAACCGTGCTTGCGCCAACGCCGCAACCGGAATCGAGAATCAAAGGCCGCTTGCATTCATGCACAAGCTGCTCCGCCTTCTCGAATGCAACGCGGCTGTGGCGCGCAATCGGCTTTTGAAAACTACTGCAGCGATATCGCTCGAGCAATGCGAACAACTCTGCGTGCGGTTGCAATTGGTTCGAACGAATGACTGCGCTGAGCGCATGCATAACTGAGCCTTGACTTTTCCTCAAATATTGATAATTTGCTCAGTATTGAGCAACGATTTTTTTAACGATCACCAAACTCGAACACACGATGCCGGATTTCCAAGTTACCAGTCTGTGGTTCAAACAATCTGCGGTTGTGCCTTATCGCGTGGTAAAAGGTGCGATCGAGATTCTGTTGATCACCACACGCAAAGGCCGCTGGATTATTCCGAAGGGCATCATTGAACCTGGGCTTTCGCCCGCGGAATCCGCTTCGAAAGAAGCCTTGGAAGAGGCTGGCGTGGTGGGCAAAATTGCGGAGCACGAGCTGGGACATTACTCTTATGAAAAATGGGGCGGCACTTGCCATGTGCGCGTCTTCCTGCTGCACGTGACGGAAGTGCTGGAAAGTTGGGAAGAACAGTATTTCCGCCGCCGCAAATGGCTCCCGCTCAAAGAAGCCATTGCAGAAGTTGATGGGGAAGCATTGCAAAAAATCTTGAAGAAGGTGGCGAAAGTCGTGAGCGGAAAATAGACGGCATCAACAAAAATCAAAACGAATAAAACACCAGGTTGCGCTGTTAAATCTAGTGAGAATTTTTGTTCAGCAATATTGATCTGCCGCGTTCAAATCGCATGTTGTACATTCGCTTCACACCTGCGTGCGTTCGGCACACGGCGTTGCTACACCCGGTCGAAATATTCAGCAATTTTTCCTGATAAGCACTACTATTTACAAGAGCGAATTGCAAGCTTCATGGTGACCTCGCATGGCACATGCCTTGCGTAAAAAAAGTTGGGAACACAAAGTATCCCAAGATGTTAAATGTCTGAACAACCTCGCTTCGTAATTACAGTTCTATTTTTTCAATCTTGCAGCCGATGCTGAAAGGAGGCTCGGTTTATGAAACTCAAAGCCAGTGTGTTTGCTCTCGCTGCCATGTTCATGGCGCTTATGTTCACGGGTTGCTACACACAGATGGTTAAGCCCGAAAATGATCAAGACAAGCGCGAGTACAGCGAATCGACTTCGGAAGAATATCAGGAAGAAGAAGACTCCTATCGCGACTATGATCACGTCACGAATGTTTACGTGTACGATGACTTTTATTATCGCCGCTACTCTTGGGACCGTTGGGATCCTTGGGATGCATGGTATTATCGCTATCCGCGTTCTAGCTGGAGTGTGCGCTTCGGCTATTATGACTACGATTATTGGAATTGGTGGTGCGGCACGCCATGGTATAATCCATGGTGGGATAATTACTACGCCTCGTGGGGTCCGCGTTGGGGTTGGAATTATCCGTATTGGGATCATTATTCCAACGCTCCGGGTGGGCGAGGGCATGTGAACGAAAAGCGCCCATTCGGGCGACGCTCATCGAGTAACGGAGATGACGGTGGCGGCGCTGTTGCACGTCGTAGCACTGATCGCAGCCATTTGAGCCAGCCCGAAGGAACGACATATGCCCGCGGCGATGA
>JABWAN010000774.1 GCA_013361015.1 Candidatus Zhuqueibacterota bacterium
TCGCCATCAAAGGCGTGGATGTTTACGACCCCACCACTGGCCAGATTCGCTCCAGTTCCACCGACGACATCGCTTGCTGGTTCATCGACACCAATTACAACGAGGAAAGCTTCTTCGTGCGCCACGCCTATTTCACCGGCGCCGACGAGCCTTACGAGAAACTCAAACGCGCCCTCCGCGCCGAGATCGACGAAGCCGCGTGGTCCGCGCTTTATTCCACTAGGAGCCGGCCTTTCGATCCGCCCGAGACCGGCAAAATCGCCGTGAAAGTGATCAATCATTACGGCGACGAGGTATTGAAGGTGTATGCTGTGTGAAAAGCGTAACGCGAGGCCGAAGGCAGCGCGAGCCGTTCGGAAATTTGCACGCCCGGCGTGGATTTCATCCATGTCCACATCGCCATCAAACGCGCAGAGTGTAGGAAGTGCGTCAACGTGATTACGGAGTGGGAGAGGGGGAGGTATTTTGATTTGTTGTAAGAATTTTCATGAGAACCGAATATGAAGCTGCCCAATGCACAAAACGCCGTCATTGCGCCGGACAAATTGATTGACTATCTTTTGAACGTGCAACACAAGCGCGGTGGGTCAAAAGCGCGGCTACTGCTGCAGCTTGGTTATCGTGCCGAGAATTGGCAGCGTTTGGAGGCTGATATTCGCCGATTTCACTTGAACACAGATGTGGAAACCACACGTCAAACGGACTATGGTAGTCGTTATGAAATTCGAGCTGCGCTGGAAACGCCAAGTGGCCGCACTTTGATAGGGCGATCCATTTGGCAGGTTGATCTAGGCACTGATTTTCCGCGGCTGATTACTCTGTACCCGGATTAATTTTTTGGAGTTTCTATGAATTTTGAACTTTACTCCGAAGTCGTTGTGCAACGCGATGTCCCACAAGAGGGATTGCTCGCCGGAGACGTTGGTGTTGTGGTTGAGCGGCATGACGTTGCCGAGCTTGAGCCTGGCTACAGCGTCGAGTTTTTCGACATGCTCGGCAACACCGTTGCAGTCGCCACGCTACCTGCTAGTTTATTGCGCGCGCCTGCACATACGGATCGACCGGCGGTGCGCACGGAGTTGGTCACGGTTTAACGCCCGCGATAGAACACGATTTCTGCAAATACACAGTAGATCATAGCGCAGAGTTCCAGCTAATTTGATAAGTAGGCTGAAAGTCTGCGCTACGTTTTTTTATCACACGATTTTTAGGATCAAAACCTGAGGAAGGACTTCCCCTATGATGAACATGCAAGAAGCGCGCACGATCATGAAAAAGGCGCGCGCCACAAGCTCAGACCCGATTTGGCAGCTTATGGGTGTGCTCTACAAATCGCATCCGTGGCACGGCATTCAAATCGGGCCGGAAGCGCCGCGCGTGGTGACGGCTTACATCGAGATGGTGCCGACGGATACGGTGAAGTATGAAATCGACAAAGCCACCGGCCATTTGAAAGTAGATCGCCCGCAAAGATTTTCGAATCACTGTCCCACATTGTATGGCTTGATTCCGCAAACGTATTGCGCGGAGCGCGTGGCGGAGTTGTGCATGGAACGCACCGGGCGCACGGGCATCATGGGCGACGGCGATCCGATTGACATCTGCGTGCTCACCGAGAAACAAATTTCGCACGGCGATATTTTGCTGCACGCGATTCCCATTGGCGGCTTGCGCATGATTGATAAGAACGAAGCGGACGACAAAATCATCGCGGTGATGCAAGGCGATGCGGTTTACGGCCAATGGCGCGACGTGAGCGAATGCCCGCCGGACGTGATCGACCGTCTGCGGCATTACTTTCTCACTTACAAACAAGCGCCGGGCGAGAAACAGAGCACATGCGAGATTACGGACATTTACAATCGGGAAGAGGCGGAGGAGATCATTCGCCGCAGTCAGGAGGACTACAAAGCACGCTACGGCGATCTCGAAACGATCTTGACCAGCGCGCTGCGGTTGTGGGGATGAGGCCGTTGCGGGTTGTATTCAACAGACGGGTTCATTATCTTGCGTCGCACAAAGGAGAAAAGTGATGGCCAAAGCTTCAAAACCGCGTCCGAGTTTGGAGCAGGTTTTTAATACACTGCGCCAACAGCTTCCCGAATTACGTGCGCGCTATGGCGTGCGTTCATTGGGAATTTTTGGCTCTTTTGTTCGCGGTGATCAAAAAAAGCGCAGCGATTTAGACGTTCTTGTGGAATTTCACGAAACTCCGGATCTATTCCAATTCCTCGATCTCAAGGAAGATCTGAGAAATATCTTGGGAATCAAGATCGATTTAGTCAGCAAAGCCTCGCTCCGAGGTAAAATCGGAACACGAATTCTTGACGAGGTTGTCCAGGTATGAACACGCAACGAGAATATTTAGACTTCATGCACGACATCCTGGAGATGATGAACAAAGTGGAAACGTTTATTGCCGGAATGGACCACAAACAGTTCGTTCGCGATGAGAAAACCGCTTACGCCGTTGTGCGCGCAATAGAGATTATTGGCGAAGCGACTAAAAGCCTTCCACAAGCGGTGAGAAGAAGGCATCCCAAAGTTCCGTGGAGAAAGATGGCCGGAATGAGAGACGTTTTGATTCATGGATACTTTGGAGCAGATATTGACATTGTATGGAAGACCGCGTCACAACGCATTCCAAGATTGAAGTTGCTCGTCGCCAATGCTATTGAAGAAGAGACTAAAAGGATAGGCAAGCAATGAATTGTAGCCAATGTGGATAGGACACGAAGAATGGTTCTTACTTTTCGAGGCGCCATGACTCCCAAAGACTTTTCCTCCGACGCCGCGATCGACGGCCTGCTCGATAATTGGACGCAACACCTCAATCGCATTTACGGCACGCGCACCGTGTCCGCGAAATATCATGCGATGGAGTGGAGCGCGCAGGGCTACACGATCACCGACACGAAGGGCCGCGAGTATCTTGATTTTCTCGGCGGCTACGGCATTTTCGCTGCGGGACATCGCCATCCGAAAATCGTGCAAGCTGTGATTGATCAGCTTGGCCGCATGCCGCTCGGCTCCAAAGAGTTGTTGCATCCGCAAGGCGGTTGGCTCGCGAAGAAGCTCGCGCAAGTTACGCCGGGCGATTTGAAATACTCGTTCTTCTGCAATAGCGGGACGGAAGCAGTGGAGGGCGCGCTCAAACTCGCTCGGCTTTATTCGAAAAAAACCGAGTTCATTTGCGCGGAGAATGGCTATCACGGCAAAACGCTCGGCGCACTCAGCGCGACGTATCGCAAAAAATTTCGCGACCCGTTTGCGCCGCTCGTGCCGGGCTTTCATCATGTGCCTTTCGGCGATGCAGAGGCGATTGCTGCGGCGATCACAGATAAAACCGCGGCGGTGCTGCTCGAACCCTTTCAAGGCGAGGGCGGCATTCGCATTCCGCCGCAAGGTTATCTCAAACAAGTGCGCGAGATTTGCGATCAAAAAAATGTGCTGTTGATTTTGGATGAGATTCAATGCGGGCTCGGGCGCACGGGCAAGATGTGGGGCTGCGAGCACGAGCAGGTCGTGCCCGATATTTTGTGTAGCGCCAAAGCGCTTGGCGGCGGCGTGTTGCCGCT
>JABWAN010000775.1 GCA_013361015.1 Candidatus Zhuqueibacterota bacterium
CACGCCGAGAATGTGCGTGACCGTGTTGGCGTCCCAACCTTCGGTGAGCATCGAAACCGAAACCACGCATTTGATCTGCTCGCCGAGTTTTCCGGGCTTGCCGACGGTGTTCATCACTTCGCGCAGCAAATCTTCGTCAGTGAGATTGTCCGTATCGCGGCCGGGAAAACGCGCGCGGTACTCCGCTTTGAATTCCTCAATCTCCAGCGCCGCGATTTTCTTAAACTCATCACTCATGGCCTCGCCGGATTCCAATTGCTCGCTATCGACTAAAATCGTGTTGGGCCGCGCACTCCAGCGCTCGCCATCAACATTACTGAAAAGCGGAAGTTTGCCTGGAACTGCTACGGTCGAACCGTCAGCCCGAGTTTTCTTCCATCCGGAAATATATTCAAAAACCAATTTGGAAACGTTGGTGTTGTTGCACACGACAATGAAAACCGGTGGGGTTAAAAAGTGGTTGCCATTTTGGTTGGCGCGTTCCCATTGGCAATAATACTTTTCATAATTGCTGTAGAGACTTTGAAGGGCGCCTTCCAATTCAACAGGAAGTTTCGGCTCGCCATGCACTGCCTCAGTACCGCGTCCTTTTTTGGGCAGATGGCCGCGGACGCGATGCCACAGATCGCGATAAGTGGGCAGCTCGCCGGTCATCGAATCGTCCGCCACTGGCACGCGCGGCACTTTGACGATGCCGCATTCGATGGCGTCGATCAACGAGAAATCCGAAACCACCCACGGAAAAAGCGTGCCTTCGGAATAGCCGGAGCCACGCAAAAAGAACGGCGTGGCCGAAAGATCATAAACGACTTTGACGCCGAGCTTGGCTTTCACGGCTTCCAGTCCGGAAATCCAAATGCGCGCTTCTTCGTCGCGTTTTTCCGCCGCGCGGCGCTCCTCGCCGACGAGTTTGATTTCTTCGCCGCCGGCGCGGCGGCGATAGCAGTGGTGGGCTTCATCATTGATGACGATGATATTCTTTTTGTTGCCCAACTCACGGCAGACGCGACGAACCATTTGATCCGGCGTTTCGAGAAAGGGATTCGCCTCACCTTTTTTGAGAATACTTTTCGTGAGCTTGCCCGCCGGCGTGTGCTCGCGCGGTTTGAAGGCGTGAAAGTTGGTGATGAGAATTTTGGCCTTGCCCAATTCCGCCATTTCTTCCGCAGGAACGACATCAAGTTGCCGATAATAATTCTGCGGATCATTCGGCAACAGCACCCGCAACCGGTCGCGAATGGTGATGCCGGGCGTGACGATTAGAAAAGTATCGGAGAACCGCGCGTCCTGCGTGTTGGCCAATTTGTTGAGCGCCTGCCACGCGATGAGCATCGCCATCACCACCGTCTTGCCGCTGCCGGTGGCCATTTTGAAAGCGAGGCGAAACAGCAGGGGATTGGCATCTTCGTTGTAAAGGCGCAATTTGTTTTCAATCCACGCGTCGCCGTATTTGCCCGCCACTTCGGTAATGTAAATGACGGTCTCCAGCGCTTCGATCTGGCAGAAGAAAAGTTTTCGTTCACGCTCCGAACTTTTCCAATACTCCAACAGCCGGGCGGTGGTTTTGGTGATGCCGACGTATCCGCCTTGCCGCCACCGCGCCACGCGCTCGCGCACATCGTTGATGAAATCATTCGGCTTCATGCGTTCAGCAAGCCATTCCGTTTCGAAGGTAAGCTGCCGCCCCTTTTTCTTGGGCTGCGCGATGGGAATGAAATACGTGCTGATACGCCGGGCGTCAACTATTTCGTCGGAGATGCCTTCATCCGTGAAGCGGAAATGCCGCGCCGGTTCTGCAAAAGGCGAGTTGATGATGGGGTTTTCGATGACTTTGATTTTCATGTTCGATAACCGCCCATTGGAAATGGTTCAAATCATGATGTGAGGAGGAAAGCTTTTAAGCTGCGATCAAAAGATAACGAATCAGCCTGTCCGTTGCAATGACGGTGTTTCGTGTTTAGTTTCTTCCCAGTTCAATCACTGCAAAAAAACAAAAGCTTTCACGCAAAGACACAGAGCCGCAAAGGTGACGCAAAGAAAAAGCTTTGTGGGTTCTTTGCGGCTTCGCGTCTTTGCGTGAGGCTTTTCTTTTGGTTCCGGTTAGTCGGCTTATATAACTTCACTCTCATTTTTCAAGAATGGTTCTCACAGCATCTCAAAATACCTTCCCCTCTCCCACTCCGTAATCACGCTGATGTACTTCTTCCATTCTGCGCGTTTGATGGCGGCGTAGACGTGGATGAAATCTGCGCCGAAGAGTTCGATGAGTTTGGGAGAGGCTTGCAGCGCTTCAATCGCGGCGAACAAATCGCGCGGCACTGTACTCGGCAATTCATAGGCATTGCCCAGCACTTGTGGCTTGGGTGAGAGTTTTTCTTCCATGCCGAGCCAGCCAATGGCGAGCGCCGCAGCGATGACGTAATAGGGATTCCCGTCCGCGCCGGGCGTGCGAATTTCCAAACGACTTGCGCTGCCTTCCGCCTCAGGCACGCGCAGCGAAACCGTGCGATTGTTCACGCCCCATGAGTCATTGATGGGCGCGTAGCTGCCGGGCTTGAGACGTTTATAGCTATTCACATGCGGCGCGAAGAAAGCCATGACACTGTTCAAATAGTGTTGGCATCCGCCGACGAAATGCAGCAACGCTTGCGGCCATTGCGCTTCACTCGTGCCTCTCGCGAAAATGTTTTTCCCATCCTTCCACAAACTCACGTGCAAGTGAAAACTCGAGCCCGCGATGTCGGCAAAAGGTTTGGCCATGAACGTCGCGTGATGGCCGAGTTGCGCTGCGGTCTCTTTGATCATATTGCGAAAGAGGAACGTGTGATCGGCCATAAGCAACGCTTCTTCATACCGCAGATTGATTTCGAACTGGCCCGGCGCATATTCCGTGAGCGTGGCTTCCACTGGAATGCCCATCATCTCCGCGTAGCGTTCGAATTGCTCTAAAACTTTTTCCACTGCTACGAGACCGAGAATGCTGTAAGCCTGCGTGCCGGTTGTGGTCGGCGTGGTTTTGTCCGAGAGCATTAAGTAAAACTCCAACTCCGAAGCGACTTTTGCGGTGAGACCGGCCGCAGCGAGTTTCGCCAAAACTTTTTTGAGAATGGCGCGCGGATCAGCAAAGAACGGCGCGCCGTCGCGCAAACGACCTTCGACGATGACCTGCGCGGTGTGCTCTTTCCACGGCACGAGCGTGAGCGTGTTCAAATCCGCCACGGCGAGATAATCGGGATCGCCCTTTTCCCACAACAAACCGGTTTCGGGAATGGTTTCGCCTTCGATGTCCATGGCATAAATGGACTGCGCGAAGCCGATGCCTTTATCGAGGCTTTTGAGAAAGTAATCCGCGGGAATGTTTTTGCCGCGCGTCAAACCGTTTTGATCCGCGAACACGAGACGGATTTTTTTGATCTTGTTGTGTTGAATAAAAGCCTGTGCTCGTTCATGCGCTTCGTTCACGCCGACTCCGTTCTTTGTGATCGAGTTCTTTCACGCTTCCTAACAATGTCATTCTGAAAGAATCTTTTTAAGTGCTGGAAAGGTTGCCGAGTGCTCAAAAAGATTCCTCC
>JABWAN010000776.1 GCA_013361015.1 Candidatus Zhuqueibacterota bacterium
AAAGCTCCCATTGCTCCACGGTTCCGCTGCGTGAATTGACGAAATAATAAAACTTGCCGGTAGCCGGGCTGCGATACATGCACGAGCCATACGGCGGGCATGTTGTAATCTTTTGCGCCGCAACCTCCTCCAGCATGCGCGTCGTGGGGTGCAAGCGATAGATGGCCAAACTGCTGTCGGTTTGATTGCCCGCGGTGACCAGCGTAACGATTTCGCCGCCCAGCGGAAAGCCGTCGCGTAAATCGACGTTGTTCATCTCACCGTCCGGCACGAATTGGAGCTCGCGGCCGGAGAGATCATAAACCGCCAGGCCGCTATCTTTGTCTGTGCCGATGATCGCGCTTTGTGCCGGTGTATTCGCATTGAACCACACCGCCGGATCGTCCGCAGCGTCACCTTCGGAGGGCACGGGTGCGGTCTCCATCGTGGCCGCAACTTGAAAATATTTTTTCTGCTGCGGCTCGGGAAACAATGCCACGAGCATCACCAAAAGTATCACCACCCCCCCGACTAGAGGCAACACACGTTTCATAGCTCTCTCAGTTTTTAATTGTGGAGGAAAGCACAAGGAGCGCAGGGCATGTAGTAAAAATTTGCGCCGTGCTTCGCGCTCCTTTGTTGCCGGCGTTTTATTTCTACTCGGGCGTATTAGAGTTCATGCCCACGAAACGCACGAAAAACACGAAAAGCCCTTTTGTGAATTTGGGGAGTTGCGTGGGCCGCAATGGAATCTGCCGAAGTAGAATTATGCGCCGTACTTTTCTTCCAATTCGATCATCTCTTTGGTCTTCACCAATTCGAAGATGTGATTGACCGCGGCAATGCTCGGATCGACCGAGGCCGCGTTACGCTGCTCTTTCATGGTGCGCAGCGTGTCTTCCATCGCCTTCACGGAGGCGCGCATGGGCTGATTCGCTAGGATGATCATTTGAAAACCCTTCGCGTGCAACTGCTCCACCGTGAAAGTGGGAAACAACGTCGGCACCGCCACGAGCGGAATTTTGCCCAGGCCTTTCCAATTCGCGAGGAAGCCTTCGATCTCACTCAACGTTTTGTCTTTCGAGTGCATGAGAATTGCGTCGGCGCCCGCTTCGGCATAAGCATCGGCACGGCGGCACGCTTCTTCCACGCCGTGGCCTGCGATCAATGCTTCCACACGCGCAATGAACACGAACTCTTGCGACGACTGCGCTTCCTTCGCGGCGCGGATGCGGCGCGCTTGTTCCACCATTGGAATCAAATCGCGATTGGATTCGCCTTTGTACAAACTGTTGCGCTTGGGGAAGACGTTGTCTTCCACACAAATGCCCGCAATGCCCGCGGCTTCATACTCTTTCACGGTGCGCACCACATTGGTGAGTCCGCCGAAGCCGTTATCGCAATCCGCGACGACCGGCAGTTGCACCGCGCGGTCCATGCGAATCGCCGCTTCGAGGGCCTCGGTCATGGTCACCAAATTCAAATCTGGCACGGCGAAAGTCATGGTGGAAACGCCGAAGCCGCTTACCCAAATGGCGTCGAAGCCATATTGCTCGATCAACTGCGCGCTCATGGCATCGTGTGCACCGACGGTGACGAGCGGTTTGGAGGCGGTCAAGCCTTCACGCAGTTTGTTGCGTTTGATTGTTGCTTTGTCCATGGTTGTCGTTCCTGTGTGCTGTAAGGTTGAAGTGAAATGCTTTTTGGATCTAAAAATTGAAGCCGCCATCCTCTCACATTGTCATTCTGTAAGAACCTTCCCTCGCGCTGGGATGGCAATCAAGTGCTAGAGAAGTTCCTTTTAGGATGACAGGTCAAAGCGTCATTCAGCCGAATGCGAATAGACGCTCACATCACGCAATTCTCCGTGACGCCCAGATTGGGGTGGCCGGCGAGAAATGCGTCCATGATGCGCATAATCTGCTGGCCGATCTCGCGTTGCGCATCCACGGTGGAAGCGCCGATGTGCGGCGTGAGAATCACGTTGGGCAAACCCGCGAGCGGGGAAATTTTGCCGTCGCCTTCTTTTTCGTGAACGTCCAAACCCGCGCCACGAAGGTGGCCCTCGTTGAGCGCGCGCAGCAACGCCGCTTCATTAACCACTCCGCCGCGTGCGAGATTCACCAGAAATGCGCCACGCTTCATCAAAGCGAGCGTCTCGGCGTTGATCAAATTGCGTGTGGAATCTTGCAGCGGCACGTGGATGCTGACAAAATCGGCTTCCGACAAAACCTCGCGAAAACTTTTGAGTGTGATGTTGTGCTTGCGCAAATGTGCCGCCACGCTCGGCGATTCGTGCTCCACGCAACCGATGACGTTCATGCCCAGCGCCACACCGAGCTGTCCGGCGCGCGTACCGATATTGCCGCAGCCCACGATGCCCAGTGTTTTGCCATTGAGATTGAAGCCCGTCATTTCCGTTTTCATCCAGCGCCCCAACCGCCACAGCCGGTCGGCTTCCAGCACACGACGTGAGAGCCCGAGCATCAATGCGAACGCCATTTCGGCCACGGCTTGCGCGCCCGGACCGGGAATGCGCACGAGCCGAATGCCGCGCCACTTGGCGTGTTCGACGTCGATGTTATCAAAGCCGGACCCGGCGCGAATGATGAGTTTGAGTTGCGGCGCCGCGGTCATCACTTCCGAAGAGATGCTCACGCCACTGCGAAAGATCAACACTTCGCGATCCGCGATCCGCTCGTCCGGCCGGATCTCACCGTGATGGCGACGCTGCGCCGCAACGGCAAGCGCGGCGCGGCGGTGTGGATGACGATCGACAGCGGCGCGACCGGGGTGACCCTCCCGGCGACGACCTACCACTCGCTCGGCCTCGACCTGCTCCGGGACGTGCGGATCCGGACCGAGGACGCGCGTGGGCACGTGCTGACCCGCGACGCCGGCCTCGTGCCGGACCTCGTGCTCGGTCCGCTCGTCGTCAACGAGGTGATCACGGCCGTCGGCGGCGAGCAGCACGTGCTCGGCCAGTCGATCCTCTCGCACACGCCGTGGGAGATCGACTGGGACCGCGGCAAGCTCACCCTCGGCGCGGCGCCCTGGGCCGACCAGCCGACGGTGGTCTCGCTGCCGCTGCGCCGCGAGGGCGACTCGGAGGTCGTGACCGTCGATCTCGGGGGCGTGCCCGTCGATCTCGTCGTCGACACGGGGGCGTTCGCCTCGACGCTGCCGGAGTCGGTGGGCGCTTCGTAGTCGGGGGCGGTGACGAAGCTCAGCGCCCCGGTGGCGCTGTTGATCGAGAACTTAGCGGCATCTGCACCACCAACGATCGAATATGTCAGCGTCTGGGCTGGCAGATCAGCGTCGGTGGCGGTCACGGTCAGCACCGCGGTGCTGTTCTCGGCGACGTTCGCCGTGGCGCTGCTGGTGATCGCAGGAGTGTTGTCGTTCACCGGGGTGACGGTGACGGCGATCGCCTGGGTGCTCGTCAGCGTGCCGTCGGAGACTTGCACCGTGACGTCGTAGATGTTGTTGCCGCCGGAATCGGTGGGCACTTCGTAGTCGGGCGCGGTGACGAAGCTCAGCGCCCCGGTGGCGCTGTTGATCGAGAACTTAGCGGCATCTGCACCACC
>JABWAN010000777.1 GCA_013361015.1 Candidatus Zhuqueibacterota bacterium
CATCAAGTGAAAGATGCGTTGCGCGCTTCGCCGTTGCGCATTTCGGATGTATTGGTTCACATCGAGCCGGGATGAAGGCAGTGCGTTTTTTGTTGAGCGCCTCGGCTCCGCACGCTTGACAACAGCGCATCTCCTTCGATATCTTCTTCGTGCTACCGGAAGCAGAAGCGAGTTTCCCCAACGCGGAACGTTTTAAGAAGAGTCTTCTTTCTCGCATTGTTTTTCACAAGAACCAGCCTGTGCGAAAATATTCAAAACATTTATGAGTATTTCGCGTGTGCGGTGTCTACCGCCGTGCTTCTCGCCTTGCGTTATCGTGTTGCAAAAGTAAGAAAGCCCTTCCTGGAGATTCTTGCTGGTAAGAAAATCCCCTGAATTTCCACACGTACAAATTCTCCCAAACATTGAATTATCAACTGCGTTTTTGCGGTGTTGCCATGCAAGTCTATGGCATCGGCTTTGCGTTTATTAAAGGCAGAAAACAAAACGTTGCATCTGCCCCGTGTACGCGCAGCCGGAACGAGCAACATCGACATAAGGAGAGGAGCATGCTATGTGGATGAGAATTGGCATTGGTATGATTTTGCTGACGCTCTTGATGGTATTTACAGCGTGTTCGAAGAGCGTCCCATCAGTACCAAAAGATTTAGAGGAACAAATAGCTGTAGGGGAGAATATTTTTTATTCGAAAGATTGTGGCAAATGCCACCAGGCTGGGGGATATCCCAAGCCGGATGAAGCGGGGCCGAAGCTGTCCTCGGTATTTTTCGCACATGACAGCATGCACGTCAAATACCATCTCTATCACATCGGGCGTACCGACATGCCGGTCATTCCGCTCACCTCGCAAGAGATAAGCGCGGTGACGCAGTTCATTGCTTCGTTGCATGCGAAAGCCTTCACGCCGGCAAATTTGGACAAAGTTGATGCGCGTTGCCCGGTGTGCGGTGCTTTGTTGGAAAAAGAAGTGGCGATAAAGAGTTCATTGCAAGTTGCTGTGGGCGGCAAGTTCTACTATTTCGAATGCCCGGAATGCAAAGAAATCTTTTTGCAGGATACGAAAGGCTATACGCGCAGCGGTTATGTGCGCGATGGCAAATAGTGAGGCCCAGAATTGGGATGCCAATATGAAAGCTCAAGCTGAAGTTCAAGCACGAACCCTGGAAGACTTTTTCCCGTACGGCGCACCGGAAGTGATCTCGCGCTACAACCGCTATCTCACTTGGGCGATGGCGGTGGCCATTGCCATCAATGTTTTGGGATTGCTGTCGTGGATCGTTGGGCGCGCGCTGGGTCAAGAAGAAGACGCGCCGATGGTGCGTGTGCGCATCATTAAAGACGTTGCGGAACTCGGGCCGCCGCCTTCGATCGCGGCCACAACCGCGCCTGCGATTGCAGTGAGCGGACCGGCGGTGCGACCGAGCGTAGGTGTGCCGGTTCCGGTGCCGGATGCGCAAATCACCGAAGAAAGCACGATCGCGACCCAAGAGGAGCTCTCGCAGATTCAAGCGCCCATCTCCGGAGGAGAGGGCACGGGCACGGGCGACTCGCTGGTGATTTCCGATGAAGCGCTCTTTCTTCAGGAAGAAGAACCGGAAATGGACGAATTCGTTCCCTATCAAGTCGCACCCGCGATTGTCAAGCGTGTAGAACCGAGATATCCGGAGTTGGCGCGCAAAGCCGGCGTGCAGGGCAAAGTCTGGGTGAAAGTGCTGATCGACAAAGAAGGCAAAGTGAAGAAAGCCGTCATCATGCAAGGCCTCGAAGTTTTTCACGAGGAGGCCATTGCCGCGGTCATGCAATGGGTGTTCAAGCCTGCGATTCAGCAGGACCGGCCCATCGCGGTGTGGATGGCGATTCCAATCAGCTTCAAGCTGTTGGAGAAGTAAATTCGAGTATGCCACACGGAACCAAGACCGCTTTGGGAAATTTATGCAGTCTGCGACTTTAAAACTTCTCATGATGCTCGCGGTCACGCTCGCGGCCTGCCAGCCCGAAGGCGACACGCCGACGAGCGGACAAATCGCAGTGGTTTCCTGCGAGACCATTGCTCCGATCGTGCGCAAGGAAGTGGATGAGTTCCAGCGCATCTATGAGAAGACCAATGTGAGGATGACGGTCGCCAGCACGCGCGAGGCCATTGCCCAACTGTTGCGCGGCGAAGTGAAAACCATATTTGTGCCGCGCTATTTGAATGAAGAAGAGCAGGCCCTCGCGGCGCGCGCTGAGTTGAAGGTCGATTCGTTTCGCATTGCGCTGGAAGGCCTTGCGCTCGTTGTGTCTCGCAAAAATCCGCTCAACGGGCTCACGCTGCCGCAGCTTGGCGCCATTTATCGCGGCGAAACTCGAAATTGGCGGGAGATGGGAGGCGCGCAGCTTCAAGTTTTGCCGCTGGCGCTCTCGCGCAACACGGCCGCCGCGGAAATGTTCTTGCGTGCAGTCGTGCATGATACCGTCTTCGCACGTTCGGCGTATGTTTGCTCAACGAGCACGCAGCTCCTCGCTACGGTGGCGCAGCGCGAAGACGCGCTCGGATTCGTCGGCATGTCGTGGTTGAGCGACTATCTGCTGCCCGCGGATTCGGCGAGGAATAAAGTAAAAGTGCTCACGCTCGCGGACAGCGCCGGCGCGGAGTATCAGCTCCTGCACCAGAGCACGATTTATCGCAACGAATATCCGCTACGCCGCGCGCTTTATATTCTCTCTACGGATCGCAGCTTGGGCGTCGCCATCGGGTTGATCTCCTTTAGCACGAGCGCGCAAGGACAGAAGCTAGTGCTCAATGCCGGTTTGGTGCCGGTCACGATGCCGATCAAGCTGGTGAAGTTTGGAGGGTCATAAGCGTTGCGCAGAGAGTTGCGCGCACGCCCGGCTCTAGGCCCTTTGTTTTTGGCTCTATGCGGAGGCAGTTATGAAACGGCTGTTAATAACTCTGATCGTGATGACGCTGCAAGGCAGCGTTCCGCTGTTCGCGCAGACCTCGACATTGAGCAGCGCACAAGAAGCCTTGCGTAACAAGAATTATGAAGAGGCCATCAAGTTGTTGCGGGAAGAAGTGCAGCGCAACTCGGATTCGAAAGAGGCGCATTTTTATTTGGGAAAGGCTCTGTGGGAAAGCGGCAAGCCGCAAGAAGCTTACTCCGAACTTAAACTTGCGCGCGAGCAAGATTCGAAAAACAGCGAATATATTTACGCTTTCGGCGCCCTGTGTGTGGATTTGCAGAAGTATGAAGAAGCCAAGCTCGTGTTCAACGACGGATTGCGTCTTAAGAACGACAAGACCAGATTTCTCTATGGGCTGGGGCGCGCTTATATGGGACAGGATTCTCTCGATCGCGCCAGTGTTTTCTTTCTGCGTGCGCGCGAGGCGGATCCGAAAGACGCCAAAATCTACCGCGGTCTTGCTGAAATCTACGCCAAGCAAAAAATCACATCGATGGCCATCGACAATTATCGTGAGGCATTGAAGCTGGAGCCGGATTGGGCGGAAGGACATTATACATTAGGGAAAATTCTGCAGAAGGAAAAGCAGTATAACGACGCGTTGGTGGAGTTTAAAGAAG
>JABWAN010000778.1 GCA_013361015.1 Candidatus Zhuqueibacterota bacterium
ATGATCAACATGATAGAAGCGATCAAAAATATGATCAACATGTTCGCTGGGAACTCCGGGACCGGAATCTCGCACACCGATTTCCAAAAAGGAGTCCACGGACTGCTTAACGGTGACGGAAATTTCGCCATGCTCCGGCGTGAACTTGAAGGCATTGGAAAGCAGATTGAAAATCACCACGTCGATTTTATCCGGATCGACGAACGCGTAGCAGTGCACGCAATTGCTGCCAAATTCCAGCGTGATGTGCTTGTCCGCGGCCAGCGGCGTAAACGTCTCCACAATATCTTTGGTGAATTTGACCACGTCGATTTCTTTTTTGTTGATTTGCAGCTTGCCGGATTCGATTTTGTTGAAATCGATGACTTGATTCACCAAACGAAGCAGCCGTTCAGCGCTTCTTTTCATCAAATGAAATTGCTCGGCAATCTGCGGCCAGTCTTTGCCCCGTCCGGTTTTGATCAGGTCAATCAAAGGAACCAGAATGAGGGTGAGCGGCGTGCGAAACTCGTGTGAGATGTTGGTAAAGAAACGCGATTTCAAGGATTCCAGCTCGTGGGCTTTTTCCATTTCGAACTTTTGCCTTTGCAGATCAACCTTCAAGCGCATCAGCTTCATCGAGTAGCGATGGTATCCCATAAAGGCGAGGACGACGAGAACGCCATAAGCTAGATATGCATACCAAGTGCTCCACCATGGCGGTAAAATCCGCAACCGCAGCGCGGCGCTTTTTGCGCTCCACGCGCCCTCGCTATTCGAGGCGGTCACGCGAAACGTATATTCTCCAGGGTTCAGCCGCATAAAAGTCGCGGAACGGTTTGCGCCGGCATCGATCCAATTGTCATGATAGCCTTCGAGCAGATAACGGTATCTGATTTTCTCCGGCGCGGAATATTCCAGCGCCGAATAGAAGAGCATAAAAATGCGCGCTTGCTTGTGATCCAACACCAGCTCGGAGGTGGTGCTAATCGTGTGCTCAAACGGCGCGGGCGTGCTGCCGCTTTCCACCATTTGATCGAGGATGCGCATCTTGGTAAGCGTGACCACCGGAAATTTTACGCTCGTGCGGATTTGTTCGGGCATGAACATGCTAAAGCCATTGGTTCCGCCAAAAACCAGCTCACCAGTGGATAATTTCGCAAACGATCCGTGAATATATTCCGCGCCCTGCAAACCATCGTGTTCGGTGTAGACCACCGCGGAGGCGTCTTGCGGGTTGAATTTTGCCAGGCCGTTGTTCGTGCTGATCCACAAGTATCCTTGCCCATCTTCCACGATGCCATTGATGATTTCTCCGGGCAGGCCCTCTTGTGCTCCGAAGCTTCGAAAAGTCCGGCGTTCACGAGCAAGCAGGTTCAAGCCTTTGGCAGTGCCAATCCACAAGCGGTTTTGGCGGTCTTCGCAAATGGCATAGATCCAGTTGTTGCTCAATCCGGAGGAGTCCGGGCCATCCGAGGTGTAATTGCTCCAAAGATTATTCTTGCGATCGAAGCGGCTCAAACCTTTGTAGGTGCCCACCCAAAGCGTGTTGTCGGAATCTTCGAAAATCATCAGACAGTAATTCGTGCGCAAAGAATGTTCGATGTCTTGCAGATTGCTGAGATATTGTGTGGGCTGTGCCGGGTCGCCTTGGCTGAATTGGAAAATGCCGTCACCGTTCGTGGCCACCCACACATCGCCGTTGCGGCCTTCGTAAATGTGCCGCACATCGTCATTGATGATCGAGTGCAGCCCGTATTTGGAATGAAGAATTTCAGTAAAGCTTTGCCGCTCTTTGTCAAACAGAGTCAACCCGACGAGAAAACCGCCCACCCACAGATTGCCCCGCGCATCTTCATAGAGCGCCAAAATCGCGTCGGAACGAAGCGTATGCGGATCACTGGGATTGGAACGATAGGCGGTAAAACGCCCCGTACGGCGTTCGAAATAATTCAGTCCGCCGCCATCGGTCGCCACCCAAAGATCACCCTGCGCGGTCTCGCAAAAAGCCGCGGCGGCGTTGTCACTCAAGGAGTGTGCGCGATTCGGCTCATGGCGAAAGGTTGCGAATGATTTGGATTCGTTCTGCGCAAAGCTGATTCCCTTCAAAGTGCCGACCCACAAATTTTTCTGATCATCCACAAAGAGCGATTGGATGGAATTGTTATTCAAGCTAAAAGCGTCCTGCGGATCGTGCAAAATGTGTTGAATGCCGGTGCGGTCGTGCGGCAGCAAATTTAATCCGCCCTGGCTGGTGCCCACCCAGAGGTTGTCGTCCGGATCGAGGAAAACAGTGAAGCAGTTGTCGTTCGAAAGCGCACTGCCTTGCTTCAAAACGTTTTCAACTTTGGTGAAATGCGCCGCACCTTTATCGTGCAAATATAAACCATCCTTTGTGGCCACCCAAAAATCGCCGGCGCGATCTTCGACCACGTCGATCACTCTGTCGGAAGTCAAACCGTGCTCGCGTTGGGTTGCAGCCGTGTAGTGTTTGATCGCATTCGTGGCGGGGTTAAAAACAATCAGCCCATTCGCATCCATGCTAATCCACAGCAAGCCCTCGCGGTCCAAAAACAATCGGCGCAGACCGGAGAAGCCGCGCAGAAACGGCGCCAGTGCTTCCGGTTTATAGAGCACGCACGCCGAATCGGATAGGCGCACCGTGAAAACTTGATCCGTGGCGAGAAAAAGAATTTCTCCGCGCGCATTTTCCTCGATATCGACCACGGTCAAAGTCACGCCGCTTTGATTGCGGATACGCGCAAAAGTGTCGGTGACACGATCATAAAGATCGAGGCCGGTCTGCGTTCCGACCCACAAGCGTTCGTTGCGATCTTCGAAGAGGGAGAGAATGGCATTGCTGGAAATGGAGCGGGGGTCGATTCTTTTGTTGCGGTAGACTTGAAACTCGTAGCCGTCAAATTTATTGAGGCCGTCGTAGGTGCCAAACCACATATATCCGCGGCGGTCTTTTGCGATACAATTGACCGTGCTCGCTGATAAGCCTTGCTCAGTGGTAAAATGTTTAAAGCGGAAGGAAGGTTGCTCGGCGAAGCCGAGGCGAGGCAGCAGTGCGCACAGCAAGATTGCGAGTTTCAATCTCCGTCGAATCATAAGTCGCTCATGTCTTTTTCATAAGCTCGGATCGCGGGCCTACTGAGGAGATCAGCCTGAATCCATATCCTTGCGCAAAAGTACGCAGGATTTTTACAATCCTAAAGGAATCTTTTGACATTTTGAATCAGTGTTTTGTGCCCACGAGCAGCGGTTGATAATAGCGCTCGCGTAAGGTCGTCACGTGCGCAAAGCCCGCTTGTTTGAGCAACGTTTCCAACTTTGCAACCGTGACGCAGTAATACCGTCCGCCACGAATGACATGCGTGACCGCAGTGCGCTGGCCGAGGTCTTCGACGAGGTACGTCGTGAAATTGTAAAACTCGCCTTCGAACTCCCACACATCGAACACAATCATGTGCCCGTCATGCGTTTGATGCACAGGGCGCGGAACGAGCTTATTGCCGCCGCGTTCCATGTTGGCGTAGTCGCGTACGGAAATTATACAGCCGCCTTCTTTTGTTGTGCA
>JABWAN010000779.1 GCA_013361015.1 Candidatus Zhuqueibacterota bacterium
GGCGCGTATCATCTGCGAGCACGAGCCCGAGTTGCTCAGCCGAGTCATTTTCAAGGTTGAAGAGCCAGCGAATGCCGAGAACATGAAACTCACTCCAGAAGTGGTGAGTCAATCTCGCGAAGGCACGCCGAACAAATTGCGCCGCCGGCTTCAGGGCGATCTCGACAACATTTTGATAAAGGCGCTGCGCAAAGAGCCGGAGCGCCGCTACGCTTCCGTCGAAGAATTTTCTCAGGATCTACGGCGTCATCTCGAAGGCTTGCCCGTTAAGGCACGAGGAAAAAGTTTGTGGTATCGCGGCGGGAAGGCGGTTCATGAACAAAAATATTTGATTCTCCTCGTCAGCGTGATTGCCATATTATTTGCCGCCAGTATCCTGTTCAAACCTCGAATCCTTTCCTGGTTGCAAGAAATGAATACTGCAGGGAAAAACACGCCCGAAGTTTCTTGTCTACTCGATCCGCCGGTGGCGAGCTACGAGAACGGTAAAAGTCACACGATGACTTTAACGATGAGGATCAAAGGCTTGCCCATGGCCGGTATTCCGGTTCGTTTTGAAGTGCAGGCCGGCCCAAATCGCGGCCTCAATAATTCCGTCACTACGAATGTTCAGGGGCAGGCGAGCATGACCTATCGCGGTCGCGGCGGGCTGCTGGGTACGGATACTATTCGCGTCGCTGCCGTTTACGATGATTCCATCTATGCGCAGACGGCATATACTTCATGGTATCTCGAGGGCACACTGTTCGGCCCGCTCGGCGCGCCCGTTGGCAAGCTCAAAAAAGGCGCTCCTCTTTACGGCGGCATCAGTTGCGAAGGCTATCGTTTCAGCGAATCCGTAATTGCGGCGCACGGGCAAGTGACGTTAGCGCGAATCGCTGAAAACCAACTCGCTGTGAAAATCGAATTACGCCACGGCGATCCCAACTTCATGTATGAAGTAGAGATTTTCGAGGCCGGCAGTGATTGTGTGAGCAGCGACCTAGGCGCAACCGGTGTCTTTCTCCGCGCGGATCAGGCAGGCAACGGCCTAGCTGAAGTCGTGCTGCAACTTCCCTATGCGCCTCCCCAACAACACGTGCTCGGCGACGGCAAAGGCTCCGAAGCGCTCATCGTCGTCCTGAATTGGATCGACAGCGACAAAGGCGGGGATAGATTTTCGACGGATGCGATGGCGTTGCCGAAAACGCTGCAATGAAGTCCGACACGTTACTTCACAGTGATGTTGTCTTTTCTCACGAGTTTAGTGACCACAGTTATAGTGTCGATTGGAATCCTGAGTGGCAGAACAACGGAGTCCGGCTGGATAAAGCTGATTTGGCAGGGTTGTTCAACGCCGTTCATGAGGATTACGGCCGATAGTCGTTGTCTTACCGAAAGCGGCAAAGGGCCATCAGTGTTCATTATGGGAATCGAGCTTGAAGATAACGAGTTTTCCACAGAGGCTTTTATCTCCCTGCTCTTTTTAGCAAAATCGTCGAAATCATTTTTAGCTTGCTGCTTGAGTTGGGCTATTCTTTGGGTTGATTTTTCGACTTCTTGCAATTGGCCGCTATAGGCGTTCTTCAAATCTTCTTCTCTTTTGAGTGCTTCTTTTTGCCAACTCGCCGTGAGCGTTCGAATGTCTTCTTCGGAAGTTTGCAGAGTTTTCATGAGAGACTCGTATCGTGTTTTTATCGTGTTTTGTTGCTGCTCGATCTCACCTTGCTTTTGCAAAGAAATGTCCACACTATCTCCCACTGCTTTGATTCTGCTCTTCATGTCCTGCACCCGGCCTTGGCTGGCCACGTCGCGAATGGTGGTATATCCCAAAAAGGATAATCCGGCGATCAAGATGGACCCGGATGCAAGCATGACACGGAAAGCCACTTGCAAATCCGTGAGCTGGCTCGTGAGTTTTTCGAGATGAGCGGGCGCCACCGGTATTCTTTCATCGGAAATAGGAGGCGTTATAACGCGAATTGTTTTCCGATAAAAAAAGTAAAAGCCGAATAGAACGACACCGCCGATAGCGCCGTACAGAAGAAACGCCACGTAACCAGACTCTTGCTCGTCACTTCGCGTCAAATCGTTCACGAGAACGACAAGCTGCACTGCGAAAACCAACAACGCCAACATCCATCCCGCAAGTTGAGTGAAATTGGGGCGAGGAGGTGTTGGGGTGCCTTGTTCTTCCGTCGACATTCTCCACTCCTTTCATTTCGATGATCAGTGTTTATCGCTCGCGCGAACTTTTTCGAATCTGATTGAGGCATATTTCCATGGCCTCACCTCAGCAACACCAGCTTGCGCGTTAGTGAATAGCTCTTCGTCTCGAGACGATAAAGATACGTTCCGCTGGGCAAGCTTTGAGGCTGCCACGCCACGCTATGCACGCCCGCGGCGCGAACTTCATCGAGCAACGTCGCAACCCTTTCACCGAGCAGATTGAAAATTTCCAGCCGCACGCGCTCTCTTTGCGGCAGCGTGAACGTGATCGTGGTGGAAGGATTGAAGGGATTGGGATAGTTTTGCTGCAAAGCGAAATCGTCGATGCGTATTTCATCGCCGCTTTCCGTGACTGCGGTTGGAATCGTGCTCAACGAAAATCTATAAGTCATGCTTGGCATCGTCACATACGCCCAAGCACGCGCCGGGCTAATAGTGATATCGCGCAGGCTGGTCGCGAGCTGTCCGGCCGTGAATCCGCCCAGAAAGCGATCCACACGCGCGCTGAAAACGGCGAGAATTGGTTCTCCCGGAGCGCCCAGTGCCACGGACCCGACGGAGTTCGTCACGACAAAGAAATGTCCGTTCGCATCCGTGGTCATGCCTTGGCTGTAAATATCAAAACCGACGCTGATTGCCGGCCGTTCGTTCGAATCGACTCCATCCGAGGGCTCAAACTCCACCGGAAAAACCACCAAGGCGTCGAACAACTCGCTGACGCGATTCGACCAGGGCAGCGTCGTCAATACGGTGCGCGTCTGATGATTCACGGCCACTCCACGTGTGAGGCGCGGCGATTGAACCGCGCCGGAACCGGCTTCCGCACGAGAGGACATCAAGACTTTGGCCTCCTGAAACACACCGTTTTGAAATCGCAGGCGCAGCAGGAATGGAAAACTTTGCGCTTGCGACAGACCGGAGACAAACAGATCGATGCGATTGCCGCTTTCGAACACGGCGAGGTCGCCAAACGAAGCAAAACGTGTTTGAAGCAAGCCGCCAAAGCTGTCTACCGACCGACTGTAGATATCATAGATGGAGCCGGCATTGACGTTCAAGGCGGTGATATCCAAAATTAGAGTAAGCGTGCCGGTACTGGGATCAATGGTGAATAACCGGCCGTCGGGCAACAAATCCAAAATCTGCCCGCTGGAAGGAATCACGGCTAGATAGCCAAAGGTGTTGATGCCAGAGATTCCGGCGATTTGAGTGCTCCCGATAAAGTTTCCCGAGGAAGTAAACTTGCTGACGACCGAACTGGTGACGTTATCGTGCGCAATAAAAACGTTGCCGGTGCGGTCGGTCGTAACGCCTACGGCATTGAAGGTTTGCGCGAAGACGTCAAAAATAC
>JABWAN010000780.1 GCA_013361015.1 Candidatus Zhuqueibacterota bacterium
AGGTCATCCCCAATTCCTCCTCTGCACTGTGCAGAAGCACGATCTTTTCGATCAACTCCAACTCTTGCCAAGCCGAGTTCAGTTGCCGGTATTCCGCCGGAGTGATGGCATAGCCGTTTTGAGTCTCACTGTTTAAATCTGCTGCCCGCAGCCGTGCTATGAAGGCAGTCATTTTCGGCCACTCGCTTTGTGCAGACAACGGCTGCGGCGCGACCACTGCCAAAATCACGCATGTCGTCAGCAACTGGAAAAGTCTCTGCAAAAACTTCTTTGGAATATTTGCCGTCGGTTTCATCATCAATCTCCGCTGAAGTTGCTCCTCTGCAATGGTATTTTTGCGCTCCCCCCGATTTGGGATTGCGCCCTGTGCGCTTCCTTGTTCGCACAATGTACGAAGTTTTGCATGCGATTTCTTCTATCGTTAGGGATGGTTTTTGCGATTGGCTCATTGGGTTCGCCGGATTTCACAACATGCTGAATCACACGCGAAGCTCGAAGTGAGGTTTTATCTATCTCTAGAGATAGTTGAGGAAGCCGCGAGGTTTCATAATGAACCATGCAGGAACATCGTTCTGAGGCGCGAGAGTTATCAAAGCAGTGTTTCCGGCGTGTATTTGCCGCATTTGAGCAAGTCGCCGCACGTAGAATTGGTGAGCACGTGCGATATCATCTTTGATCGCGCGCAGCAGCGGGCCGCGAGCTTCAATGTGCCGAATCAATATCCGCACATCGACCAACTGCTCGCCGGCGCCGCGTTCGATCTGCTCGTGAATCTTACGGACATGCAAGAGCATGGCCGCTTGAACAAACAGGCTTTGCTCGCGGGCAAACATGTGTGGAGCGAGAAGCCCATGGCGAACACATACAAAGAAGGCAAGGCCTTGCTTGATCTCGCTAAAAGCAAAGGGCTGCGTTTATGGGGCGCGCCCGCGGTTGTGAACAGTCCGCAATTCGCCTTTATGTCGAAGACCATTCAAGCGGGCAAGCTCGGAAAGGTTTCTTCAGCGCATGCGCATTATGGTCATCTCGGGCCAACGTGGTCCGCATTCTTTTATGAAAAAGGTGGCGGCAGCTTGCCGGATTTGGGCGTGTACAATCTGGCCACGCTCACCGGTTTGTTGGGACCGGCCAAAGCAGTGATGGCGATGACGAGCATCGTCACCCCCACGCGCATGACTGATAACAAGGGGGAGATAAAGGTCGAGGCGGAAGACAACGCGATGGTGCTGATGGATCACGGCAACGGCGTGATTTCGCACGTGCAATGCGGCTTCAATTATTTTGATCCTTACGGCCACGAAGGCACGGGCCAAACGAATCACACGATTTCAATTTGGGGCACGCACGGCAACATGGGTTTGGTAGGTTATGATTGGGCGCCATTCGGAGTTGATCTTGCAACGGTGGATGCAGAAAAGCCCGTGCGGTATGTTGCCGATCCGTTGGAGTATGTTTGGCAGCAAGGCGCGTCGGTGATTTCAGAAGCATTGGTCACGGGCACAGAGCCGCTCATCAATGCAGAGCATGCTTTGCACGTGCTGGAGATTATCGAGGCCGCGCGGAAATCCGGCATGAGTGGCAAGAAAATTCAATTGCAGTCTACTTTCATGTGGCCCCTGGTTTGAAGTCACGAGAGTTCGATATTTTGATGCTCGAACTTCTGCCGGCGACACCAAACGAGTGCGGGAGTTTCTTTCGGTCCTATTCTTCGTCGACAACTTTGACGGTACACGAAGCTTGTCGCTTTAAATCAGCCACGGCAGAGCCGAACAGCAAGCGCGAAAGCCGCGAACGTTTGCGGCGCGTGACGATGATCAAGTCGATTTTTTCTTGTTTGCACAAAGCGAGCGCTTCTTTCACCAAGTGCCCTTGCCGGGAGACCGTGCGCACGGCGATGCTTTTCGCGGCTGCGGCCTCTTCCACTTCGTGCAGTTTGGTTTGCGCCTGCTCCTTGTACTCTTGGCGCAGCGCGGCTACGAATTGCTCCGAAGGCTTGCCGCCGATCCACCCGTCTTCGGTGAGCTTGCGTGAGACTGCGGGTAAAATTTCTGCGTCGAGCACGAAGAGCACGAGCAATTCGGCCTGGCGCTCCGCGGCGATTTGCAAAGCGGTTTCAATACATCTCGGCGAACGCCGCAAGAACGAAAGCAGCAACATGATTCTTTGTTTCGAAGATTTCTTTGGTGTGGTTTTCATAGAGTCGGTTTGTTTTATTCGAAAGCTGGCTGTGTTTTGCCGTCAGTCGAGCGGCGAGATCATTGTTTGATAATCGCTTCGACCAACTTTTTCAACCTCAATATCTCGGTTTCAAAGAATCCAACAATACGCTTTTGGGACTCTTCAACCTGGCTGGGCGGATAACGCTTCTCGATGCGGATAACATAATTTGGAGTTTTATTAAAGAGTCGCGCACACTTGAGTTCTTTCTCTGAGTATGGCTTGCCGGACGGATGTCTACGCATGCCGTTTTCCATCTCGAAGAATAATGTTTTGGTGTAATCCTGCCAGTCATGGCCGAAATTCTCGAACGTCGCGAGCGCATCCTTCGCTTTGAAATCCGGCATGGCTGTTGGATACCCTGGGATGAGATTCCAAATGAAATGATCTTTAGGCAAATACTGATATTTGTAATAGAGCGAAAAATTGAATCCGTTTAAATCTCTCGCCAAGCCGTCAAAGCTTTTCGCGTCGCGCTTCATGAACGAAACGATTTTATCAATTGCGGGGCGCGTTTCAGCATTTAGGGACAATTTCATGCCCTGCTCGTTATATATGAAATTAATATTCGGGTATTCGTTCACGTGGGTTTTGTCATCATCATAAAAGTAAAACGCGCTCCACACCACGGGATATCTTGAATCAACTCTCCCAACTTGATGATCATGATTTTTGAATGCCAAAGTGGGTTTTATTTGATCTTGTAGCAACGCCATGAATTTTTCCGCTTTGCGATGAAAGAGGCGCTTGAAATCCAAATAATCCTCCTGCGTCATCTTACCGATCGCACCGAGCATTTCAAAATCGCTTGTTGAAAACCCCTGAAACTCCGCCAGGCCGATCAACGACAGAAATTCCGTAAACTGTGAGAGCAAAAATTTATCCCGCGCATCAGTAGAGTTGATGCTCTTAAATTTTTCGCTGAGTTCTTCCCATGTTAAAGTTCTTTTGACCGCGGTTCCCAAATAATGTTTGATGTGGCTTTCCACCTGCTCATCAATCAACGGGCTTTGCGTTTTCGCTTCGATCAAGATTGCCGTGTCTTCGTTGAAAATGCAGGCATCGGGCTGGCTCGTTTCCACGCGATAGGTGCTGTCGGATTTTCTCGGTGTCGCTGCCGAAATGAGCGACAGCATGATGCGATTCTTTTTTCGGCGATAGGATTCGGTGTCCGTAATTTGAAAATCAAACGCAAACGTTTCAGGCGATTGTTTAATGTCGAGCAATTGTAGAAGCGCGCCGAGCAACTTCCTGCTGCCGTGTTCGAATACGTTGAGCAACGCTTTCGTCACATCGTTTTCCAAATGGCGAACGCGCAGCATTCCTTTCTCACTCT
>JABWAN010000781.1 GCA_013361015.1 Candidatus Zhuqueibacterota bacterium
GTTGCTTGCCTCGCGTTATATGTTCGCCGCGGTGGGCCGCGCGCAGCAGGCAGAGTCCGCGGGTGCGGCCACGCTCGACGCGTGCGTTTTGCAGTCCGTGCAAAATCCGGAAAAGGTCGCGCGCATTATTGCGCGTTCGTTCTACAAAGATTTGCGCAAAGCCGGTTTTGTCACCCAACAGATTCTTTTGGTCGCCTCGGAAATCATCGGCCATTTGAATGAGGCTTTCACGAAAACCAATGCGAAGACGGAGTAGTCTTCACACAGCTTCGTGCGTCAAACAACGGCGTAAGTTCGAATTTCAAATTGCAAATTTCAAGTTCCTGATAGCTTTGATCTCAACCATCTTTAAAAGGAGCACGACTCTATGCAATCTCGACATTTTCTCATTGGCGGCGTAATGTTGGGCGCCCTCTTAGCATGCAGCCCGGCGCGCTCGCAGGATGAGACTTTCACCGAGCTGAAGAGCGGCAAAAAATTTCCGGCGAAAATCACTTTTAGCCACGAGGGTCGTGAAATCACGCTCATACCCACCGGTGCGCTGCAAGTCCGCAAAGAGGCCAAAAAATCCGCGGACGCGGCGGCAGGCGAAACCGCGCTCTATACGCTGGCGCATTACATGGAAGAGGCCAAACCCGAAGGCCTGCAGAGCCTTTACGACATGATCTTAGAAAAACCCGTGGCCAAGCAAATGATTCTCGATTTTGACCGCGAAGCCACTGCCGATCACTTGAAAAGAGTTTACGCACGTTTCTTCGCGAAAGCACTCACGCCGGAACAGCATCAGCAAATGAAAGGCGCCATTGACGAGTTCATTGCCACATTGAATGCCGATATCATGCCGAAGCAACAGATCGTTTTTCGCTGGTTGCCCGACAATAGCTTGGTGATTGTACTGCCCAACGCGCCCGAGAAAGTGCTGGGCGCATCGCCCCTGGCTTCGTGGCTGTGGAAAGCATGGTTTAGCGAGGCCAGTCCGATTGATCGCTCCAGCTTGGTGGAAAAATTAACCGCAAAGTAAAGGTTCAACTTTGTAAACGGAGTTGACGGATCAAGCGGAGAATCTCCGCGCAATCCGTCAACTCGCTTTACAGAATTTCTTCAAAGCAAAAACTTCGCTTTTAAGATACTCAATCTCCCGTCCTCGCAACGCCCACCGCAACAACCCTCCTTTCCGTGACTTGTATTTTACACAGACGGGACGCATGCGTGACACAAGCTCTCCGCGATTGCAGGTACAATCTCTCCGTGAAAATCACACAGCCAAGCGACGCAGGGATTCGCCGGCGCAACTGCCAAACTGAGCACTTCCAAACTTTCAGGAGAATTCCATGCAGACATTTTGGAAACCGGTCGCAACGTTTGCCGGCTTCTTCTTCTTGCTGGTTGGAAACGACGGCTCCGCCCAAACCAAAACCGCCGCCGAGCTTTTCACCGCACTGAAGCCGGGGCAATGGGTCAAGATCGAAGGTGCGGCGCAAAAAGATTTCACCGTGATCGCCAAAGAAGTGAAACTGCTCACCGGCGATTTTCAAGACGACGACTTCGAGATCGAGGCGCCCGTACGGGCGATCATGGACAAAGCGAAAAGGCAATTCCAATTGCTCACGATTCCGATAACCATGGAAGCCGACGCCAAATATGAAAGCGACGACGGCACGTTCACGAGCTTCGAGCAATTGCGGCCCGGCATGTTTGTAGAGATCGAAGGCGCGTACTTGAAAGACGGCAGCTTTTTGGCGGATGAAGTGCAACCCGAAACCATGGACCCCGAGGACGCCGGCAACGTGGTGTTGGTGGGCAAGGCTGAAAAAGTAGACGGCGCCAAACGCACGATCACGATGATGGGTGTGACGTTTCAAATTGGCGAGAAGACCAAAGTCAAATCCGTGATAAAATAATCTAAAAGTACTGAATCAAAGCTGAAAGCATGATGATGAAACGAAACACTAATCGCGGCTTAGTCACGGCGCTGGTATCGCGCTCCGGCTTGTTTGTACTCGTGAGCGCGATGCTCATGGCGAGTATGCCGGCGTGGGCCAAGGCAGCAGAACCTGCAAAGAAGCTCGAAGCCAACTTTCGCTATAAAACATATTCGGACGACGAAATTCAAGCGGCGTTGCAGCGGCCCTTAACTTTGGAGGATTGCCTCGGCATCGCCTTGAGCAAAAATCTCACGCTGAAGCAGGCGGAAAAAGATTTTGCGCGCGCGCAGGCGACGCACTCCGGCAGTTGGGGCGCATATCTGCCGTTGCTCACGATGGAAGGCCTTAAGACCAACACCAGCGAAGAAGCGCCTGACGATTCGTTGAACCTGTTTCGAGAACAACTCTTCCGCAATGAAGCGAGAGTTATCGCTAAAGCCCAACTTTACATTCCCACCGGGGCCACCGTGGTGGCCACACGCGACATTTTCCGCGATGTGCGTGACACGCGCCTTCCGCTGGAAGACGTAGGCCTCACCAAGCTTGAAGACCGTGAGTTCGCACTCACGATTACGCAACCGCTCTTGCGCGGCTTCGGGCCGGTGGTCGCGAACAATAGAATCATCAGCGCAAGCAACTTGCGCAACCTTCAAGACAATGCGTTACACAACCAGAAGTGGCTTGTGATTTACCAAGTCAAGCGCGCGTTCTACAACGTGTTGGTGCAGCGCGAATTGCTGAAAGTGAATGAAGCCACGGTGGCGAGCGACTCGGCGTTGGTCGCAGCTTCCGAGGCGTTGGTGCTCGCCAAGCTGGCCTCGCGCCGCGACGTGTTGAGCGCGCAGATTCGCTATGATGAAGATCGCGCGGCGTTGATCAACGGCTACAACGATTACCAAAGCACACTGGATATTTTGAAAGACCTGATGGGCATTCCGCTCAACGCGACAATCAGCCTGGCCGAGAGCAGCCTGGAGTTCACACAAAGTGCCGTGAACGAAGAGAAGCTCGTACGGGGCGCCATGCAGAACAATCCGCAGTTACGCAGCTTGAGCTACTTAGTGCGCGAAGCCAAGCTGCAGCGCAGCGTTGCCAAGAATGCCATATTGCCGCGTCTCGACGTTTATGGCACTTATTCCAAGGTGCGCAGCTCGGATTTGATCGCGCAAAAAGAGGAGGCGCGCACCGGAGTTTTGCAGGCCGGCCTGAGTTTCAGCTACAACTTTCTGCATCGCGAAGCTGCCGGGCAGGCGGAAAACGCCGAGCTCGCCATGCGACAGCAAGAAGAGCGTTTGCTCAATGCGCAACGCCAAATCGAATTGAGCATTCGCGACATCGCGCGCAGCCTTTCGAACAGCGAAAAAGAAGCCGCGGCGATCAAGCGCAGTATCGAAATCGCGGAACAGAAGCTTGATTTCGCGCGCACCATGTTCAATCTCGGCCGCGCCTCCAACTTGGACGTGACCGACGCGCAGGAATTTCTGTTGCGCGCCAAAACTTTGTACCTCCGCAAGCTGGTAAGCTTCCGTATCGCGCAGGCTTTGCTGGAAACGCTCACCGGCGAGACTGCGACGCCCTAAGCAAAATGAATGAACTCGCCGCGCGCTCCGGCTCCATGCGGAGA
>JABWAN010000782.1 GCA_013361015.1 Candidatus Zhuqueibacterota bacterium
TGACCGTGCCTCCGGGCGCGCTTTCGCAAAACACGGAGATGTTTATTACCGATGTGAGCAGCAATCTCATTCAAGCGAATTACGGCCCGAGCGGCCAGTTCAACCTGCCCGTGATCGTGACGATCTCTTATGCCGACGCCGATCTGCGCAACGTCGATCTTAGAAAGATGACCATCGCTTGGTATAACGAGGCCACGGGCGCTTGGGTCGAAGTCGGCGGCGTGGTGGATCGTGTCAACCAAACGATCAGCGTTGCGGTGATGCACTTCACGCAATACACGCTTTCAACCAAATGAGTTGGATGTCACGAATTTTACCCAAAGAGTGCTTTATGTGGCGCATGACCAAATTTCATCGGACTTTTATCGCAAGCTCACTGCTCGGCTTGTTGTTGGTGAGCGGATGTAGCGAGCAACAACAGCCGCAAAGCCCGCTCGGCGCTCTTCGCGGCAACTCTTCCCAAGGCGCGACAACATTGGGCAAAAAAAACTCAGGCCCCGCGTCTCCGACCACGAGCACGGACACGCAGATCGAGCGGAATAGCGCTCTCAATATGGCTGCGATGTCACTCGAAGAATTCTCCGTCGCGCAAATGGTGCCGGCAAGCACCGGCGGCACGCTTTATCTCGGCGAGTTCAAATTTTACATTCCGCCTGGCGCGCTCGACCACGACACGGTCATTACCATCACGCAAACGAGCGACCGCTACATCGAAATGGATTTCGGCCCGGACGGCACGCAGTTCGACCCGCCCGCCACGATGACGGTAAGTTATGCCACGGCGAATTTGAGAAACCTCAAACCGGCCAACCTCTCGCTCAGTTGGTTCAACACCGCCACCAATCAGTGGGTGAATATCGGCGGCACGGTCAATCAAAGCACGATGACGGTGTCGGCTTCGATCTCGCACTTCACGCAGTACTCGCTTTCCACGCGGTAAAGGCAGCGAAAGATTACGAGGCGTCTTGGGCATAGACTGGGTCAGGCGGTTTATGCAAGAGGAACAAGATGACCGTAATAAAACGTTGCAGAAGTTGCTCTGCCAGACTAGAAGGGGCTTGTTGAAGAAAGGCGTTTTTTGACAAGCATATAGTTTACAACGTTCATCTTTAGGCATTGGCTAGGGAACGGTTCTTGCCGGTGTATCTCAATAGAATATGAAGACACCCATGAAAACGACAACGAAAAAACGGAAGGCCGGGGAAGAGTATAAGCCAATTCTGGCAAAATTGGCGACCGTCCTAAAACAGGCGGAGGCCGGTGTCGAGAAAGAGTCTGAGGAGTTTGTCGATCTCACCTATAGTCTCGAAAAGTTGGCGCGCCAAGTCGTTGCCGACGAAAAGACGCACACGAGTGCGGCGCATTTTAAAGCGGCGGTAAATAAATTGAGACAATTTGCTCAAATCAAGAACGATCAAGCACAGGATCTTAACCTTTGTTATAGCGCGGGACAAACCTATGCATTGTTGGGATTGATGGGCGAGGCAGAGGAAAGCTACGGACAGGCGCTCAAGCTCAGCAAACAACTCCATGATGATAAATCCCACGCGCGCACTCTGCGCCAGATCGGAAATCTCAAACTTCGGCAAAGCCGGTGGAAAGAAGCCATTGCCTGTTTTGAGCATAGCTATAAGATCTCGCAGGAAAACGGCGAGACCTATGACGAGGCGCATGCTTTAAACAATCTCGCCGCGGCATATTTTCACACCGCGGCCTGGCGCAAAATGGAAACGGCTTGCGAGCACGCCCGCGCGCTTGCAGAAAAGATCGATGATGACGAGTTGACGGCATGCGTCTACAACAATCTCGGCGCGATGTTTAATTTGCACGGCCTTTGGGACAAAGCGCTCGCGGCCCTGCAAAAGAGCACCATTCTGTTTGAAAAACTCGGCGATCGGCGCGGCTTGGCGGAAACCTATAACAACATCGCGACGGCTTACCGCGGCAAAGAATACTGGCACGAAGCCGGAAAATGTTACGCAAAGGGTCTGCAACTCGCGCGCGAAGCCGGCGACATCGTCGTCGAAGCGCAGGTCAGCCTCAATCGCGTCGAGTTGTATCTCCTCATGCACGATTTGGAAATGGCGGAGAAGCAATGCCAAATCGCTCTGCGCGCGTTTCACGGCCTCGGCCATAAATCCGGAGAAGCCGATGCCTGCCGTTTGCTCGGCGTGGTTTATACCAGAAAAGACAACTGGGGCCTGGCCCGAAAATATCTGGATGAAGCTTTACAGCTTTGCACGCAGCAAGACAACCCGTTGGGCTTGGCGGAGACGCATAAGAGCTTCGTGGAATTTTGGCGCAGCAAAGGCAACAAAAAATCCGCACTCAAGCATTTGCAAAAAGCGATTGAGCATTACAAACAACTGAAAGCTTCGCGTGAAATCAAAAAGCTGGAAAAGCTGAGTCAGGAGCTTAAAGCCGGCGATGAAACAAAGTAGTAAAGTTTCCGGGCGCGCAATTTATTGAGGTCTCTTATAATCCACTTTAGGAGGCTCAGTTGCCAAGCGCCCGGAGATTTTTTGCCATTAACCGCACTCTCGTGTTGCCATGCTTCCGAGCCTCCTGCGCCGTTTACTGCAATCCCTAGTTCTAATCTGGGGCGTCTTAACTCTGACGTTTTTTCTGCTCCAGCTTAGCCCCGGCGATCCGATGGATCGTTTCATCTCTCCGCGCATTCCGCCTGAAACCCTCGCGCAAATTCGCCGGCAGTTGGGCTTTGATCAACCCCTGCCGTTACAATACCTCAAATGGCTGCAACAATGGCTGCAAGGCGATTGGGGTTATTCCCTCGCACAACATCGCCCGGTCACGCAAATTTTGGCAGAAGCCATTCCTGCGACACTAGCGTTGACGATTCCCGTGCTAGCGCTGAGTCTTGTATTAGGCATTGCCCTCGGCGCCGCGGGCGCATTCTATCGCAATCGTTGGTTTGATCGCTTCTTGAGCAACGTCATACTGGCAGCCTATTCCATGCCGAGCTTCTGGTTGGGTTTGATGGTGATTTTACTTTTTGCGCTCAAACTCAAATGGCTGCCAAATTCAGAGGCTTCTTCGCTCTTTGCAGAGAATATGGATGCGCTCACCGCTCTGAAGGATCGCATCCGGCATTTGTTGTTGCCGATGTTCACACTGGCGCTTCCCGGCGCCGCCGCGATTGCGCGTTATACGCGCGAGAACTTCATCACGGTTTTGGAATCGGATTTTATTCGTCTCGCGCGCGCTAAAGGCTTGTCACCCGCACAACTCATAATGCGACACGCTTCACCTCATATTCTGCTGCCATTGATCTCACTCTGCGGCCTCAGTCTTCCCTTCCTCATGGGCGGCGCATTCCTTACTGAAATCATCTTTGCCTGGCCCGGCATGGGCCGCGTCACATTCGAAGCCATTTTCAGCCGCGACTATCCTGTGGTTCTCGCCGCAACCAGCCTCTCCGCATTCACGACGATCGGCGGCAATTTCGTTGCTGATGTTTTGTATCGCATAGCTGATCCAAGAATCCGGTAATAGTGTTTTCGTATTACCTGAATTTTGCAG
>JABWAN010000783.1 GCA_013361015.1 Candidatus Zhuqueibacterota bacterium
GCTCTTGCAAATCATAGGCAATAAAAATGCACGAACAGCGGCCTGCCCTGAGCACGGAAGCAATGGGCGCCTGCGGGAACACAACTTCCGCTTGCGACTCAAAAAGGAAAAACGCAATTTGCCCTCATGCTTAATAAAATTCTCTTCCCGTTACGCGTCTTGCTCGACGCCGTGCGCCGCTTCGGTCAGGATGATGGTTTCTTTCTCGCCTCCGGTTTGGCGTTCAACATGCTGCTGTGCTTGCTGCCATTCTTGCTCATCGCCGCTTCACTCTCGGGCTATTGGTTGGAATCTTCGCAAGCCGCGCAACAAGAGCTATTGGCGCTTGTAGAAAATGCGTTCCCCGAGGCCACACACGAGTTGCAAGAGAGTTTGTTGAATCTGCTGCAAGATCGCGAAATCATCGGCGTGCTCGGCTTGCTCACACTGGCGCTTGCAGCCTCGCGGCTGTTCGGCGGCATTCGCGTGGTGCTGAAGATTACTTACGGCCACGAGTTGGATTTGAACATGATCACGGGCAAGCTCTTCGATATGGGCATGGTCGTGCTCACGTGCGCGCTATTGTTGCTCTCGCTCGGGTTGTCTTCCGTGGTCACTCTTATGGAAGAGCTGGGAACGGCGTGGATGGCAGAGAGAGGATATGACGCCGGCAAGTTTAGTCAATTGGCAGCCCACGGCTTCGCGTACGTCTTCTCCGCGGCCATGTTCTTCGTGATGTATCGCATGCCTTTGCCGCGGCGCGTGCCTTCGAGCATCGTACTCTGGACCGCCTTGCTCGTCGGCCTGCTTTGGGAAATGGCCAAATGGCTCTTCGAATTCTATCTCAGCAAAGTCACCTCGTATGACGTGCTGTATGGTTCGTTCGGCGTGCTGGTGATTCTGATTTTGTGGATTAATTACACCGCAATCATCTTCGTGATTGGCGCAGAGTTGGGGGCGGCAATGCTGGCGTTGCGGAGGAAACGTGGGCGCGTGGAATGATTTGCGCCGCTGTGTATCTATTCCGTTGTCATAAAATACCGCACCGGCAAGCGTGCAAAATCGAGTGTCGCGGGCAGATTGAACAGCGCGGACCACGGTTTGGTTTTAATGGGCGCGAGCGAAGCGTAGATGAAACCGTTCTTGATCTCGAAGGTCATGGACTTCACGTTCCAACCGGTTTTGAGCAGAAAGCGCACCCGTTGAATACCGGCCTCGGTACCATTGGGGTCGAGTGCTTCCAACAAGTTCGTCGCGGTCTTCTTTTCAATCTTCGTGATATTGAGCTGCCCCGTGAGATTATTGAGCACCTCGTCGAGTTTGTTCGGCGCAGCGCCGATGCCGCTCAAATAAAAATCACCGGAGAGCTTTGCACCTTTCTCCACCTGCGTGCTCAATCGGCGCAGGCGCGAGACATCAATCGACGACGCTTGCAGCGCCATCGAATACGTGAGGTGATCCGGATCGCCGTCGCCAAATCCCACCAGCACATTGCCCATCATGTTTCCGCCTAAAAAATTCATGCGCAATTGCGGAATGTCAAAACGGCTCTGCCCCAAGTTGAGCTTTGCAGAAACATCGGTGAGGTCATAATCGCCTACCTGCAATTTGGCAATTGAAAGCTGCGAGGCCGGCGTGAGACTGTGGTTTGGCAGCTCTCCCAAAACATCAAAAAGCAACAGCGCCTCTCCGGCATTCGCCAGCGCGGGCTGGCTCACCGGCTGCGCGGGCAACAACGTCATGGTGAGAAAATCAAAATCCTGCGCAAAGGTTACGTCCGCATTCAGGTCGTGCATGACGAACAGCGAGTCCATCATCACTTCGAGCTGCGACGCGCGCACAGTGCCGCTAATGCGTGCGGGCTGCGCCGCGGTTTCATCATCGGGAAGGAACTGCTCGATGACGAGCCGCGTGGCCAGCCGGCCTTGCAGAGAGAGGCCGCGATCAAGAGAGACAAACTCGGGCGCGTTCATATCGGTGTTGACGAGGGTTTGCACTTGCATGCCTTCCTGCAAAAACTTGCCGTCAACGCGATAGCTGCCGGACAAATGCCAAGCCGGCGCCGTAAAACTCCCTTCCTTGATGATAAAAGCTTCCTCATCGATTTCGATTTTGCCGTCCGCCACCGTGCGCGGCAACGGCAATCTGATATAATCTGGCATGCGCGAAGCCAACATGCTCACGCGGTAATTGCCCGTGGTCTTGTTCGTGAGTAAATCCCAATCGCTCTTCAGTTCGAGCCAATCCGCATAGATTCCCAAGGAATCATCCGTAAAAATTGCTTTGTCGGAATTCACCGTGAATTTGCCCGTGTACTCGAGCTCGCCCATGCTCGAAAATTGAAAATTCATCCAGCCGTTTGCCGTACTCAAACCCGCGAGTCGAGGATTCAATCCTTCCAGATACGACGGCGGCAACATGCCGAGGACGTGCGAAAGGTCTAGCGCGGCGTTGATCAAATCGAAACGAAAGACGCCCGGTTCGGTTTGATAGCGCGCGGTAAAATTTGCCGAGCCGGGTTCGCCCTGCAAAGAGCCGGGCGCAAAGAGCCAGTCTGTAATTTTTTTTGTAATTGCCAGCTTCGAGTCAATCGTCCAATGATATGGCAGAAAACGCATGCGATCTTCTTCGAGGAGATAGAACAACGTATCATGCTGCAACGTGCACGTGAGTTGCAGATTATCCCATTGCCGGCCATTGACTGCAACGGCGGCGCTCACTTTCCCCTGCAAAGTATCAGCCGTGAAGGGCGACAACTCAATTTCGTGCGCATCGACATTCATGTTGAGCAGAAATGCCGAAGCCGCAACGTTTGTGCTTTTGAATGTGCCGTGGCTTTGCAGACTGCCGCCCGCGATATTGCGCCAGTTTAGATCCCAGTACAAATCTTCCGGTGAATTATCTGCCGTCAATCTGCCATTTGCGCGCAGCGTGCCGGGGCCGGTGTGCATTGCAACGGTATCAATTGGAAAATCGAATTTGGCAAAGGAGAGATCGCAATCGAAAGCCACGCCGGCCCCGGCGCTGTCTTCCATGGCAGTTTGCAGAGAGATTTGAACTTGACTGCTATCAATCTGGAGCCCGAGCGCCGAATCTCTATAGCCGAGGTTTTCTCCGCGCAAATCGAGCTTGTAGCGCAAGCCTGCGGCAGCTTGGTGCAGCTCACTGCCGGAGAAATCCAGCGTGCCAGAGACGTAAAGCGATTGCAGAGCGGGTGAGATAAAATCAAATCTAAGCGAATGCAGGAGCCGGGTCAAATAATCGCAGTCGAGGCGGCCACGATCCACGTTTAGGTCAAAAGTCGTCGTGCTATCTTGCGTTCGCATAGCATAGCGTGCCGCCAGCAGTTCGCGTTCATCCAAACTCAATGTGAAACGCGGCACGGCCAGAAGCGATGCCTCGAAAGCATACTGTGCTTGTGCTTCAGTTTGCAGGCTGGGTAGTTGTTGCATCGCGGCCCGCCCCCATTGCAAACGGTTTTGTGTAAGCGTCAAGCGCGCACGCAAGTCAATCGAGTCGACCGTCGCACGGCCCTGTAAACCG
>JABWAN010000784.1 GCA_013361015.1 Candidatus Zhuqueibacterota bacterium
CACCGGTTGGGTGAAAACGACGGGAGTGGGGAAGGGGACGCGCTACGGAGCAAAATGATGGGGCGCAAAACAAGTTTTGGGGGCGAATTTTGGGGCGGAAAATGAGGAAGATCAGAGTTGCGGAGATGCGGCGAAAATTTTCCGCAAAAGCGTGTGTTTGTACCTATGAAAACGGCGTGCATGTAGTTGGCTTTACTTGGGGAGAAAGATCGAACCCGCCGCCTACACTTACTTTCACCTCTTTGCTTTTTCTCACCTCAGACTTTGTTCCTATGGGCCAGAGTATTTTTTGAGGATCAATACAAACTTCACGTTCAATTTTGCGAGATAAGACATGACTGCCGAAGTTGGGGTGATGAATGGGCTAGGCGTTGCGCTTGCGGCGGACAGCGCAGTAACAATCGGTGCCACGGCTGACAAGATCTACCCTTCTGCTGATAAGCTTTTTAAACTTTCGGAAGAGCCGCCCCTAGGCATCATGATCTATGGCAGCGGGAGTTTTCTGGGCATTCCATGGGAGCCGATCATTGCGAGCTACAGGAAAAAGCTCGAAAACAGAGCAGCCTTTACGCACGCGGAAGAATATGCCAAAGGTTATGTTCGTCATCTCAAAACTTACTTACGTAGACATTGCACTCCCGTTGAGCAAAACGGATTTGTAGCTCTTGTCGCATTATACTTCTTCTATCACCTGCGCGCTCGTTTTCGAGAGCTTTCAGAAGAAAGAATCGTCATCAACCAAAACCCGGTTGATAACGCAAATGCGGCGATGTCAATTTTTCTCGACCTGCTTGCCGATGAGCTGCGAGTAACCACAAATTCGGCAAGGCTTCATGCTTTGCCCAATGGCTTCGAAAGGTCCTTCAAGAACAGATATCGCCGCATCATTATAGCAATGCTCGAGTATGTGTTTGAGAACTTTTTTCTTCAAATGTCCGCATCAACCAAACGCCGGATCGTCACGCTGATTGCCAAGCTCGTAACGCACAGACGCGCAAAACAATTTGCACCCATCGGAGTGGTGATTGCTGGATTTGGAAAGGATGATGTTTTTCCCAAGCTCGTTGAAATCTGCATAACCGGTGTTATTGGCGAACGATTTTTGCACGTGGTCAACTCGATCACAGTTGATCGAGAGCATCCCAGCCATGTCGAGCCTTTTGCGCAAAGCGAAATGGCATTTACCTTTTTGCACGGCATTCACCCTGATATACGACGATTTGTCGAAAGGAATTTAAATCCACAAGCGCGCGCCAATTGGGACAGATGGCTTCGCAACTATGCAGATGGGATAAACAAGATGGTCAGCTCTCTACCCAAGGGCGAGCTTGGCGCTTTGGCGGAGTTCCTTGTAAACTTGACCAAGGTCAAGCATCATGTGAGTAAACAACCGGAAACGGTGGGCGGGCCCATTGACGTAGCAGTGATTTCGCGTGCGGATGGAATCGTGTGGATCCAAAGGAAGCACTACTTCAAAGCCGAGTTGAATCCACAATATTTTGAACGCAAAAACAAAGAAAGAATCAAATGGAAAAAAGGGTAAAGGCAGTTTCGACCGTACAGGAATTGCTGGAATCTTACTTTCCCAACTATGAGAAACGCCGCCAGGAAGCCTCGATTGAAGAATACGAACGAAGCGGCGTTGTTACGGCCATGCAGATTGCCAAAGAGTATCAGCCCAAACGCAAAGTCGCCAACTCTAATCGCAAGAAGGCTCCACGGAAATCTTCATAACTCAGCCGTGATTCATCGCCGCGGGTTTTGTGTGCACTTTGGGCGCTTGAACTATTTCCGGCCGTTTCAATTTGCGAGGTCGGGTGGGAATAGTTTTTTCTTAATACCTGAATTGTGCAGGAGTGCATACACCAACCTCCGCCTGCGGTTGAAAGCGCAGGCTGAAAGGTGCAAGTCGTCTAAAGACGACTAATCACCCATTGGGTGATAGCCAACTTCAGTTGGATTGCAACTCCTAGCCTGATGATTCATCATCAGGCGACGGTCGGCGATATCACCAGTGCAAAATTCAGGTAATGAGAAGCCGTTTCGCCACCGCTTTAGGTTTATTGGGCGCGCTTGTCTTGCCTTAACCCAATAACTTTTCCAAACGCCAATTTTTCAGAAAACGCTCCTTCGCCCCGCACCAATCCTACTCCGTTTTTCCATTCTTCTTTTCCATTGCTCTTGCACGCTTGTCTCTTTGCATGGGATTCTCTCGCTCCTGCTCACGGTCTTTGAAAAGCTGAAAGCGCGTGGGCTGTGCGCGTGGCGGCCAGAAATTGTTGCTCATATCCACATCCGCGGTTTCCAAGTAGGGATCAACCGCAATGCCGCGCACTTCTTTTTTCAGCGCAAACACTTTGCTGATCCGCTTGTCGTTATAGCGCCAAATCTCCGCCGGGATGCGATGCTCCTCTTTTGTTCCATCCGTGAACTCGAACTCCACAATCAGCGGCGTGACCAATCCGCCGGAATTGGTGAATGTCAATTCATAGTAGTTGAAATCCGACTTCAGCAAGGCGCTCTCGTCTTCCTTGAGCGTGGCGAAGTAGCGCGCGTATTCTTCTTTATCCAACACGGAAACTTCGAGAGAATCGTACTTGTTGTAAAAATCCAGTAGCGAGACATCCTTGACAATCATGGGCTGCGCGATCGCGGTCTGATTACGGAGGTCGGCGAGGTATTGCGGTTTGCTCTTCGCATCTGCGCGCGTTATCGCGTTCTCCACCTCGGGGTCGCGCGAATCGACCTTGAACCACTTCACGTCCTCAAGCGCGACCTCGACGTAATCCGTGGTATAAAACCAGCCGCGCCAAAACCAATCGAGATCGACTGCGGAAGCTTCTTCCATTGTGCGAAAAAAATCTTCGGGCGTGGGATGCTTGAACATCCACGTGTGCGCGTATTCGCGGAAAGCGAAGTCAAACAACTCGCGGCCCATCACGGTTTCGCGCAAAATATTCAGCGCGGTCGCGGGCTTCGCATACGCATTATTGCCGAATTGATGAAGCTGCTCCGAATTTGTCATGATCGGTTCCAAACCGCTTTTTTCACCCTTCATGTAATCGACAATCTTAAATGCCGGGCCGCGACGCGAGGGATAATTGCGATCCCACTCTTGCTCCGCGAGATATTGTACGAAGCTGTTTAGGCCCTCATCCATCCACGTCCATTGCCGCTCGTCGGAATTAACGATCATCGGAAAGAAGTTGTGGCCGACTTCGTGAATGATCACACTGATCATGCCGTGTTTTGTGCGCGCGCTATACGTGCCGTCTTTTTCGGGGCGGCCCCCGTTGAAGCAGATCATCGGATATTCCATGCCGATGCGATCGGTATGCACGGAGATCGCGACAGGATAGGGATAATCAAACGTGTGCTTGGAGTAAATCCGCAGCGTGTGCGCCACCACTTTGGTGGAATACTGCTCCCACAGCGGATTGCCTTCTTTGGGAAAATACGACATCGCCATCACCGTGCGATTGCCGAACTGCACCGGCATGGCATCCCAAATGAACTTTCG
>JABWAN010000785.1 GCA_013361015.1 Candidatus Zhuqueibacterota bacterium
GAGCGCGGGCGCATAGGTGGAATCGAATTGCAGCACGGTCTCGAACTCGCCGCGAGCGGCCTCGAATTCCCGCATGCCGGCGTAATAGCAACCAAGTTGATTGCGCACGTTCAAACTGTCGCCATGACCATCTAAAATTTTCTGAAAGCTTTCTGAAAGGAATTGCTCTTTCATGCGTGCCAGCTCGCCCAACTCGTGCGCCAGCGCAGATTGAATACTGGCCGAGTCCGGTGGCGAGAACCATTTGCGTTTGATGGGCGCGTGCTCAACCGGGGGATATGTTTTTTGTTCGTCACGCACAAAAATCGTTTGCCAGCCCGCGGCGTGCGCTGCCTGAGCGTACGTGCGCGCGCCGCGTTGCCAAGCCGCAAGAAAGGAGGCGGGCAGCATCGTGGTTTCGACGGGCACCCACAGCATATCATTTGCTTCGACGAGCAAACTGTCGGGCAGCGGCAGCGCGTGACGATGCGCCGCGGGAACGTCGGTGTTGAACATCATAAAAATGTGCCCGGGCATTTTCAGCAACGCGGTTTCAATGCCGCGACCGGCCAGCAGCGCGGCGTACAAAATCGCCAAGTCTTCACAATCGCCGGCGCGGAAATCACGCGCCGCGGAAAGTAGAGCGTCGGGCCACGTGATGGTATCGAGATAGAAGTTGGAATCCGTTGCGGCTGAAATCGTCGCATCGGGATCGCGCGTTGGGCGCACACCGTAGGCGCGCATAGCTTCATAGAGCTCGAGCGCATCTGCAATTTCAGTGCGTGCGATCCAGGCCGGCGCGCGCGCGCCATAATCTTTCGCGGCAAAAGCGCGCACGAGCGAATCGTTTTGCGTTACGAACGAAGCGGCTTTGCGCGGCTCGTTCCATGTGATCGTGCCGTCGCCATGCAGAAGGAAGCGCACGGTTTCATCTTCCGTGTAAGTACGGCCTTGGTAATTGTAACTTACTTTGATTTTACCCTTCACGTTGTTTTCAATCGCAATCGTTTTCAACAAGCCCTCCGAAAAAACCGCGAACAGGTCCACGGACGCGGCTTTGCCGGTGTCGACCTTCACCGGCCACGTGAATGCGCCTTTGGTGAAGCCTTCCACCTCAAAACTGATTTTTGCCGTAATGGGCGCATCGTGTTTGTTCCTCAAATAGGCTTTGCCCACCGGCGTTTTGGCGTGATGATAATGCCGGGCCAGCGAAGAGAATACCGGCTCAATGTGCGCGCCGCCAATCTCAACTAAATGCGGATTGAAATTCCACGCAAACGAAACGGAGAAACGATGGCTCGCGGGCAACGTGGGCGGCATGGTATAAGCATAGTCGAAGCGCACGAAATCTTTTTTGAGACTAAACCCCGCGGACCAGGTTAGGCCCTCGTCGCTGCTGCTATACAAGTCCTTCTGCATGCCTGCGCGTAAAGCCAGAGCCGCGTCTTCCAGCAGGGATTTAGGCTCGTCATGACGCAGCCAGATTTCGCTGCCGGCGTGCAGGCGATCATCAACATCAAGCGCGAGCAACGGCTCATGCAAGAATCGCCATTTGTCGAATGGTTGATAGGCCATACCCAAACGCAAATTGCGCGGCAGAACAACTTCGCTTTTGCCGGTGTTGTATTGCACACGGGTGTCCGTGGCGTCGTGCAGCATCAAACCTGCGCGCAGTTGCTTGAGGAACTTCACGCCGGTAAATTCGTGCGCATAGAGCAAGCCGAGGTCGAGTCCCCAGCCCGAGGCCGCGCCTTCGGAATTGCCTGCGAGGCTGGCGTCCGTGCGAAGATGTTTGACATTCGCGCCGAGGGAAAGATTTTTGCGCAATGCCAACCCCGCGGAGAGCGCAAACTGATTGCGGCTGAATGCCAATTCCTCGTCCTCGAAGCCGTAACGCATCCAATCGGCGCCGAAAGCCAGCCGGTCGGTGAGCGGCCGCAGATAGGAAACGTATCTGTTCTTCAGCCCGAGGCCGTAGAGATTCGAGTACATGCTGTTGAATTCTTCGCGCTTCAAAAACGGCAAGCCCGCGGGATTCCAAAAAATGGCGTTGCCGTCGTTGGCAATTGCCACAAAAGTTTCACCAAGCCCGAGCGGCCGCGCGCCGACGAAAAGCTGTTCGCGCTGGGCATGGCTTGGCGAGACGAGCAGCGCACCGAACAGGAACATGCTCCAAATTGCTTTGAGGAATTTGTTTGTCATGACAACTTCTCGCGAGTTTTTTTGAGATGGACTCAACGGCCTCTCAGAAAAATCATTTTTTGAGTTTGCGTGAAAGCGCCGGCGCTCATGCGCACAAAATAAACACCGTTGGCCACGTACCGTTGCGCGGCGTCCGTGCCGTACCATTGCACGGAGTGAGCGCCGGCAACCACGGGCCGGTCGACAAGCGTCGTGACCAAACGACCAACAAGATCATAGACTTTAATAGAGACATGTTGCCTCTTGAAAAGGCCGAACGCAATGCTTGTCCCTGCCGTAAACGGGTTGGGATAACTCGGCGACAATACAAACTGCATTGGCAATGTTTCTCGCGGAGCTGCAACGGAAGTCGGAGGCTGTTTGCCGGTGAGAATGAACCTCCCTAAGTTTGAATAGTCGCTCCACGGGGTTTTGCCGGTGGTTACGGTGCTCCACATTAGTTGGTGCTCACGAATGGAATATGCATCTGCATCGTTATAGCCTAGTTCAATGCGCAGCGTGTCTCCGGGTTTGAAAGCATTCGGGAGATTGACTTCAATTTCTGCCGCCCAGTTTTTGGTTGGACCGAATTTGCCGGTTTTTGCAATGACGCTCTTGCCGGTATAAAGGCTATCGTAATTCTCGGCGAATCCGGTATACTTGTAGATTTTGCCGCTACGCAGAATAGTGAAACCGAAATCTGTGGCTTCACGCCTATTGTTTTTGTTCAGATCAATCATGAATAGCAAGCCGTCGTCTTCTATGATATTAATGCCGGCGCTTTGATTGTTGGAGTCAGGGACGTCGTCAACCACGGTAAATGCCAAGTGCAGCTTCCGCTTTGTAGAATCCGTTACTGCTCGCCACGTTACGAGTGCATCGTTGAAATTGGGCCAGTATAGCCATCGCGCGTATGATTCTACAATCTGCGTGGCAGCCTCCTCTACAGCTCGCGTATGTGGGATGGAACGCATCAAATTCTGTACTTGAGGATCTGCATTCCGCGCGCTGACTTGAGCGACGCACTGCGCATGGGTGTATGCATCTTCGTTAAGCACACCATCCGTGATAATTTCGGAATTACTTTCATAAACGAGGTACTCCTTCGCACTGATGTTCTGCCCCATGACCAATTTACCCGGCCAGTTCCAAGGGTCTCGCGGCGGCAAGTCCTTAGCCGTGCCCCTCGTGTTCCAGGTCATGCGCATGTCGTGGACAACACGATTGTTTTCCATCGTATTATCAGCATCGTGGTAAATTATTTCAGACCAGACGCTGTCTCCGACGGCATAATTGCCAGTGTTGTCATTGGTGAAATGAGACTCGACGCTCCATTGGAAAGGCGAGGGCGTAAG
>JABWAN010000786.1 GCA_013361015.1 Candidatus Zhuqueibacterota bacterium
AGTTGTTTTGCGGTTATCGGCGCTATTTCAGAGGCCATCAACTGTGGAAGAAGCTGGCGTGGCTGCCGCAAGTTTTTCGCGCGAGGCTCGCGCGGGCCATCACAGCTTTGCCCGCTGGCACGTTGAATCGCAGCTTGCACGGATTACGCGGCGCCACTGCGAAATTTAGCCGCCCCGGCGCAGTGGGCGACAAGCTGCATAAATTTGCTGCAATGATGAACGCAGAGCACGCCGATGATTTCTACGAGCGGCTGATCACCTTCTGGAATACTTCTAATCATATTGTGCTCGGCTGCGAGCATGTGCCACGCCTATATGCGGATCATGATGCCGATTTCTTACCTCAAAGTTTTTCCGAACGCATGATGTATCTCGATGCGCTGCATTACTTGCCCGATGATATTTTGGTAAAGGTCGATCGCGCGAGTATGGCCGCGAGCCTCGAAGCGCGCGTGCCGTTGTTGGATCATCGCGTCGTGGAATTTGCTTGGCAAACACCGCTCGCATTGAAACTGCGCAACGGCGAAGGCAAATGGCTCTTGCGGCAAGTGCTCTATCGCTACGTACCGAAAGATTTTTTCATGCGCGAAAAGAAAGGCTTTGGTGTGCCGCTCGCCGCGTGGTTGCGTGGGCCGTTGCGTGAATGGGCGGAAGCATTGCTCCATGAAGAGCGTTTGCAACGCGAAGGCTTTTTCCAGCCTCGACCGATTCGCAAGAAATTGCTTGAACATCTTCGCGGCGACTACGAGTGGGAATATGATTTGTGGAACGTGCTCATGTTTCAAGCTTGGTTAGATGAGTGGGGGAGAAGGTGAAGCGCCGGCTGTTGTTCGTGGTCACGGAAGATTGGTACTTCTGCTCGCACCGGTTGGCTCTCGCACGCGCGGCCCGCGATGCGGGCTATGATGTGTGGGTTGCGACACGCGTTGATCAACATGAACAAAAGATTCTTGCGCAAGGATTTCAACTTGTGCCGCTGCAAATGGAGCGCAGCAGTTTGAGCTTGCGCAGCCAATGGCGCGCGCTGCGCGAGCTAACGCGCGTGTATCGCGAGGTCAAGCCCGATATTGTGCATCACGTTGCGCTCAAACCCGTGCTCCTCGGCGCGATGGCGGCCCAGCGTGCGAAGGTTCCGGCTGTGGTCAACGCCCTCGCGGGCCTCGGCTTTGTCTTTGCGAGTGAGAGTTTGCAAGCGCGAGCCCTGCGCCCGCTCATTCGCATGTGGTTTCGCCGCGTGTTGAATCGCGGCAATGCTCGGCTTATTCTGCAGAACCCCGACGACGTGCGCATGTTCATCGACAATAAACTTATCACTGCGGAGCGCATCGTCATGATTCGCGGCTCCGGTGTTGATGTGCGGCACTATCACGTTTTGCCAGAACCGCAAGGCAAACTCACTGTCGCGCTCGTCGCGCGCATGCTGCGCGATAAAGGCATTGTCGAGCTGGTAGAGGCCGCGCGATTGTTGCACTCGCAAGGCCGCAACGTGCGCGTCATCCTCGCCGGCGGGCTTGATGAACTCAATCCCAGTTGTCTTGCGGAAGAAGAAATCCGCGCATGGGAACGCGAAGGTTTGGTGGAATGGTGGGGCGAGGTGGAAGATGTGCGCACCGTGTGGGCGCAAGCTCATCTCGCCGTGTTGCCTTCGTATCGCGAGGGCCTGCCGAAATGCCTACTCGAAGCCGCGGCGTGCGGACGCGCGTTGCTTGCGACTGACGTTCCCGGCTGCCGTGAGATTGTGCGTGATGAAACGAACGGCTTGCTCGTGCCTGTTCGTGCCAGCGCGCCTTTGGCAAGAGCGATGTGGCGCTTGCTCGAAGATGAAGAGAGGCGCGCGCGCATGGCGCAAGCAAGTCGCCGATTGGTGGTGGAAGAATTTTCCCAAGAAAAAGTCACGATTGAGACTTTGGCACTGTATGAGAAGCTTTTGATCAATTCCTAAGGCTTCTGCGTACTTGCCCTGCGGCGCACAATTGCAAACGGAAGGAGGCGATTTGCCGCGCTTTCATCTCTCCAAACGCGTGATCATTCTCGGCGTGCTCGCGGTGTTGCTCTTCGCCGCAGTGCTTGATCTTTATTATCCCGTCTCGACTGATTTGCGCGATTTCGATGCCGGCGAAGTAGCGCATCTTGATGCGATCATGTGGCGCTCGTATTACGAGCGCCAGCCCGTGAGACTCTTTTTTCAGCTTGCAGAATTGTTGCGGCTGCAATTTGACCTGCCGTGGCTGCGTTCGTACGTCGTCGCGTTTCATGCCGCCAAAGCGGCATTCGTCTTCAAAGACGGCAGCAGCCGCGCCGATTATGAAAAGGCTCTGCCGGATTTAGTGCGCTACTTCGATGCGATTCGAAACGTGAGCGCAACACCGTTCGACGTGCAACAGGAAGCCAAGCTCGAATTGGAGTGGTGGATCGTGCATCGCCAGCGCGATCAGCACGCGCCCGACGATCTCGAACGCGCGCTCGCCGAGGCGGCCGCCGAGCTTTATCGCGTCCCCGCAGAAAAGTTGATGGAGTATGGCCGCCTGCGCACCGAGGCGATGAACATTCGGGATGCGAAAGCAGTGTCGGGGGGAGTGACGGAAGAAGATTGGAAGCGTATCGAAGAGTTACTGCAAGGCTCGTGGCGGGCGCTATGGGCGGGAGTGCATTAGTCTCACACAGTCGCGCCCAAAGACTTATCACCCACGAAACACACGCACTGTAGGCGTGTGTAGAAAAATTTGATGAATCTCTCATGCCTCTGGATTTGTTTCTCGCCATCATTGAAAGGATGAGCTTATGTACAAGCACTCCATTGCGATTTTGCTGATTCTCACTCTTCTCACGAGCGCGACGCTGTTTGCTCAGAGTTCGAGCAACGATTCGGCTCTTCAACATGCACGCGAGCTGCTCAAATCCACACCGCTTGTGGATGGACACAATGATTTGCCATGGGTGATTCGCACCGATGCCAAAGCGCCGCGCGACGTCGAAGCATACGATCTGCGCCAACGCACGACCGGCGATACGGATTTACAAAGGCTGCACGAAGGCCGAGTCGGCGCACAGTTTTGGTCTGTGTACATTCCCGGCGAGATCAAAGCGGAGGGGTTTGCTAAAACGCAATTGGAGCAAATCGACATTGCGCATCGCATCATCGAACGCTATCCCGAAGCCATGGAGCTTGCGCTCACTGTCGACGACGTGCGTAGAATTTTCAAGCAGGGCAAAATCGCTTCGCTGCTCGGCATGGAGGGCGGGCATGCGATTGAAAACTCGCTCGGCGCTTTGCGCGCGTATTACCGCCTCGGTGTGCGCTACATGACGCTCACGCACAACGTCACTTTGGATTGGGCCGACGCCGCGCTCGATCAACCCAAACACAATGGCCTCACCGCATTCGGCAAAGAAGTGGTGGCGGAGATGAATCGTCTTGGCATGTTGATCGATCTCTCGCACGTTTCGCCGAAGGTGATGAGTGACGTGCTCGCCGTGAGCGCAGCGCCGGTGATGTATTCGCACTCTTCCG
>JABWAN010000787.1 GCA_013361015.1 Candidatus Zhuqueibacterota bacterium
GTTCAGATTGACACCAACTTAAGCCTGCGGCATGACGCAACACGGCAATGCCGCACTGCAGCGAGTTAGAATTTTTTTATGCACTCTCATAAACTTTTGGAGGTCAGAATGCGAAGTAAAACCATGTGCAAGTTGTTCATGGCAGGTACGCTAATTTGCGCGTTTGGGCTGGTCGCGGAAGCCTCGGCAGGCGAGAAAATCACGCTGCGCCTGGCTTACACCAGCGATAGCAATGGCTACATCGATGCCTGTGGCTGAAGCGGCAGCAGGCGTGGCGGTCTAGCCAAGCGCGTAGCGATTATTGACAGTCTCAAGTCCCGACATGGTGATTTGGTTTTAATTGACGGCGGTAATTTTGGTGAAGCTGCTTCCGGGCCTTCGGCGTGGAAGTCGTGCGAGCTTTTCAAGATCATGCACAAGCTGAAGTATGACGCCGTCACTTTAGGACTGCGTGATCTCAGCCCGGGTTTCGCAGATTCCGTGGCGAAGTGGAATGTGCAGGAAGTTTTGTTCAGCAGCCTGCCGGCCGCAGTGACGAAGATGAATCTTCCGCCGGCAAAAGTGGTTTCGCGTTCTGGCTTCGAGCTGGGCCTCATCAGTCTCGTCTCTCCGAACGGCGGCACGGGATCGACATATAATGTTGAAACTTTTCTGCGCGAGCAAATCGATGCGCTCGGCGCGCAGCAAGTCGATTTTCAGGCCGTGGTGTATTTGGGCATGCCGCACGAGCTGATTGCCCTCTCCAAAAAATTTCCGGAGATCGATCTCTGGCTGCAATCGAACGGCAATCATCGTCCGCTCAGTTTGATCGAGACGACGATGACGAATGCCCCGATTGTGAGCGCGGGCGATCGCGGCCGCGAAGTCGGCTTCATCACCATTGAAAAAGAAAAAAACGGCGCGCGGGTAGCGAGCAGCTTCCATCAGCTCATTCTCACGGATCGCATTGCGGATTCGCCCAGAGCCGTGCCGCTCATCGAAGGCTTTCGCAAAGCTGGAAAACCTCCAACCCCAACTGCGCCTGCGACTCCGCCGAAATCTCCCGGCGCGAGCAACGGCAGCTTGAATCCTTACATCGGCAGCATTGCTTGCCAAAACTGCCACAAGGATATTTTCGCCAAGTGGGAAAAGACTCGGCATGCCCACGCCTTCGCAACGCTTACGGCAAAACGCGAAGAGCAGAATGCAGAATGTCTGGAATGCCACACCACCGGCTTTCGTGAAGAAACCGGATACTCCGTTTCCGCAGCCACAGCCCACCTGGTACAGGTGGGCTGTGAATCCTGCCACGGCCGCGGCGGCTTTCACGTGCGCATGAACGGCCGCATCTCGAACTTTGTAAAGATCACCGAAACCACCTGCCTGCGTTGCCACACGCCGAAACAGTCCCCCAAGTTTGCCTTCACCGAAGCGCGCCTGAAAGTGCATTAAGAATCCAATTTTCCCTCTTGTATTTCTCCTGCACACTTCTATATTCCCCCTTCGCTTTTTGAACAGGTCGTGGTGTCGTACCAACCTCTCGAGGGTAGTCGTGACGGAACAGGATTTCTTCAAACTCATCGCAGATGAGGAACAGCTTCGCATCGAGCAAGTGCAAGCGACCGTGGCCTTGCTTGATGAGGAAAATACGGTCCCCTTTATCGCGCGCTATCGCAAAGAAGTCACCGGCAATTTGGATGAAGTGAAGATTATTGCGATTCAAGACCGCATGCGTTATCTCCGCATGCTGGAAGAGCGCAAACAGACCGTGCTCAAGTCCATCGAAGAGCAGGGTAAGCTCACCGACGAACTGCGCGATAAAATTTTGGCGGCGCCCAAGCTGCAAGAGGTGGAAGATCTCTATCTGCCCTACAAGCCCAAGAAGCGCACGCGTGCAACCATTGCCAAAGAAAAAGGTTTGGAGCCTTTGGCGCAGCGCATGTGGGCGCAGCAGGACGTCGAGGGCAATGTGGAAGCGCTTGCCGCAGAGTTTATCAACACCGAAAAGGGCGTGGCCACGGCCGCGGAAGCATTGGCGGGCGCGAACGATGTCATCGCGGAGTGGGTGAGCGACGATGCGGAAGTGCGCAAGCTCGTGCGCGAGATGACGTGGGAACACGGCAGTTTGCGTTCGGAAGCCAAGGATCTCGAAAATGTTGACGTCTACGAAATTTACAAAGACTATCGCGATTTATTGAAGAAAGTCGTGCCGCATCGTACGCTCGCCATCAATCGCGGTGAACGCGAAGGTTTTCTTAAAGTGAGTATCGAGGCCCCAGCGGCCGATCTCGTTGCGGCATTGGAGAAAAAGTTCATCACCAATTCCAAATGCATTTTCACGGAGCACAACAAAGCCGCGATTAAAGACTCTTATGAGCGTTTGATTGCACCCGCGATTGAGCGCGAGTTGCGCAATCAACTCACCGAACATGCGGACGGCCACGCGATTGACATTTTTTCTGCAAACTTGCGCAACCTGCTGATGCAGCCGCCCACCAAAGGGCATGTGATCATGGGCATTGATCCCGGTTTTCGCACGGGCTGCAAAGTGGCGGTGATTGATCAGACCGGCAAATATTTGGAAGGCGAGACGATTTACCCGCACGAGCCGAAGAATCGTTGGGACTATTCAAAGGAGCAATTGCGCGGCTTGATTGCAAAGCACGCGGTCACGATCATCGCCATCGGCAACGGCACCGCCAGCCGCGAAACCGAGCAACTGGTCGCCGAGGTGATCCAAGAGCGCGCGCAGCAAGAGCCGGAAGCAGCAACCATGTACACGATCGTGAACGAAGCCGGCGCCTCGGTATATTCCGCTTCGGAATTGGCGCGGCAGGAATTTCCCGATTTGGAAGCGGCGCAGCGCGGCAACATTTCCATTGCGCGCCGCTTGCTCGATCCGCTTTCGGAATTGGTGAAGATCGATCCCAAATCCATCGGCGTGGGCTTGTATCAACACGATGTGAATCAAACGCAACTGGCGGAATCGCTCGATCGCGTGGTGGAGTCGTGCGTGAACAACGTCGGCGTGAATTTGAATACCGCGTCCGCGGCGTTGCTGCGTTACGTCGCGGGCGTGACGCGCTCGACGGCTGAAAAGATCGTGAAGCACCGCGATGAGAATGGCGCGTTCAAATCGCGGCAGGAGTTATTGCAGGTGAAAGGCCTCGGGCCGAAGGCGTTCACGCAATGCGCCGGTTTTTTGCGCATTCCAAACGCGGACGTGTTCTTCGATTCCACGGCCGTGCATCCGGAATCCTATTCTGCAGCCGAACGTTTTCTCACCATTTGCGCCATGAAACCGGAAGATTTTCGGCAAAAGCAAACTTGGCAGGAAAGGCTGAAAGCGTTGCGCAAGACCTTAGATCAAGCTGCAGAAGAGTGCGGCGTCGGTGTGCTGACGTTGCAGGACATTATTGCTGCGATGGAGAAGCCCGACCGTGATCCGCGCGACGAAGCGCCGAAACCGATCTTCCGCCAAGACGTTTTGAAGATGGAAGATTTGAAAGAAGGCATGATTCTCAAAGG
>JABWAN010000788.1 GCA_013361015.1 Candidatus Zhuqueibacterota bacterium
ATGAATTGCAAGTCTGTCGGCAATGGCAAAAGCATTGTCAGGAAATCCTCGCTAGTCCCCCCACTACGATTTTGATCTATGAAGTTCGTGTCTTGCCGGAAGACGATGCTGCAACTTTGTCGCGCAAGGCAGATTTTCTTCGCGACCAGGCCGATCGCCTTGAACGTGAGAGCAAACGCGTCAGTCAAAAGCTAGCAGAGTTGGACGATGAGGCCAAGCTGCGCACGCGCATGACCGAGTTTGTCGGAGATCTCGCTTTGTTCGAGCCCTCGAATGAAGGCGTGCGTGGCGGAGACCAAACCACTCCGGCGACCCAGAGCAGTATTGATCGAAACGAGATGAGTGCGACTGCTGTGCAACAAGCGGCATTTTCGCCTTCGGAACTCTTGATTCCGCTAATCTGGCCGGACAAAGTGAGTGCACTCTCTTTGCAAGATTTGTACGATTGGCAAAAGCGCTTGCAGCGCTCGCAAACTCGTTTGCGCACACAGGCCGATAGTTTAAAGCAACGTGCATCAGAAATTGAGGCAATGAGTCGCATGCAGCACGAGTAAAGCGTTCCGCTATGAATTGGCTTCGGGTTGCGTGTAAAATATTCGGCTGCACTTTTTTCCTGGCAACGCTGGCACAAGCCCAAAGGCCGTGGCAGCTTTCGGCGCGGCTGCAGTCCGGCGTGGAATATGACAGCAACATTTACGAATCGACTGCGCGCACCGCGTCGGCCTCAGTGGGGCGGTTTCTTATGCAAACGCGCGCCACATATGCTAGTCCGCGCTGGCGTATCACACTCGATTACTCCGCGGCAATGCTGGCTTACGAGGGCGCGCGCGATGAGAACAAGGTGCTGCAAGAGGGCAATGGCAGCCTCATGTGGCTTGCAAAGAATGGGATGCGACTCTACCTGCGCGGGCAAGGCAATCTCAAACTCTATTTGGAAAACCCCACCGATTACGCCACCACCTCGGGCAGTTTCGGCACGATCCTTCCTCCTATAAAAAATCTCTCTTTCGAAATCGGTGCAGAAACCGGGCAACTCGATTATGCGCACGGCGACGATTTTGATTTTACTTTCAACGGAGCGTTTCTTGCGCTGCGACGCCAGTTCGGTGCGCAGATCAGCAGCGAAGCGATGCTGCTCTATCGCCGGTTCGATTACGTGCGCCCCAGTTTTGCGAACACACCATCGTATCTCGAGGCGGACACACAGAAGGATGACTTCACGGCGCTGCGATTGGCTGCAAGCTATAGCCGCCGCATTCTGCTGCAAGGCCGCATCGAAATACAGCGGAATCGGTCCACGCGCTCCGTGTTTGACTACAATCGTCTGCAAATGCACATGCTCGTGGGCTATCCATTGGCGCCTCGTTGGTTGCTGCGCGCGTCGCTTTTATTTCAACGCAAAAGTTACCTCGCAGCGGCGCCGCCCATCTCACTGCCCGAATTGGACCCGGAACGCGAACAGAGCAATAATGTCGTCTTCGATCTTTCACGCGAGCTCTCGCAAACGACGGCACTGTTGTTACGCCTCTCATATCACAACAACGAGTCTCCCGTACGCAGCCTTTTTTATCGCAAAACGCTGGTCTTTGCCGGCGTTGAATTGCATTTATGAAGCTCGGAATCCTGCACTCGGTCTCAAGTTTTTGAGAAGCGCGGAGGCCAGTGGCTTCTCGCTCACCATGCCAAAGAGTTGAGCAACCGGTTGAATTTACTATTTGGGCCGCAGCCACGGATCTGCTTTTCGACTCTGGCCTCGGACTTGCTTTAGTTTGGGAGGAAACCTAGGAATGCACATATGAAGCTCAAATGGATCGCTGTTATATTCATCTTCCTCCCCCTTGCATTGAAGTTCGGTTGTGCGTTGTTGCCGGAACAGTCGAGCACGAAGCCGGAGCTTTTTGGTGCGTGGGGCGGAGAGCATATTGCTCTCAATATCACCCAAGACAGTATCACGTTGGAATACGATTGCGGCCGCGGCACGATCGACGAGCCGATCCGGCTTGATGAAAGCGGCGAGTTTGAAGCGGACGGCACGTACATATACGAGCATGGCGGCCCGGTGCGCGAGGAGGAAAAGCCGGAGCAGCTTCCCGCAAATTACCGCGGTCACGTCGAAGGAAGCAAAATGACCTTGACCGTGAAACTCAAAAGCACTGGCGCAGGGCTCGGCGCTTTCGTATTGCAATTGGGGCGTGCACCACGGCTCTTTAAATGTCTATAACCGTTTTTCGGCATGCACTTTTTGTCAAGGCTCACGCGTCATAATGAAGCTCGCACATTGCATCAGTCGCTGGCTCGCCCTATTCACTTTGCTTGCTTGTCAACGCAGCAATTTGTTTGAGCCTGCGGAAGAGAGCGCGATCAGGAATCCGATTTTCGGACCTTCAGGCGAAGTGACGATCGCCATTGAGGTTTCGGGTAGCCATACCGAGCATTATCGCGCTTGGTGCGTTGAAACGAATGGTTTCATCAAGTATGTTGATGCGCTGCAATTCGACGGACAAGCAACGGCAGCGCTCACACAGCAAGAGCTTAGCAGTTTGGTCGCGCTCTTTTTGGAAAAAGATTTTCTCCATCTGCAAGACAGCTATGAGAGCGCATTGACGCCAAGCCGGTTGCGCTATCGCGTCGTATTCAATCATGGCGGCATGCAAAAAATCGTGCACACCGATAGTGTGAGCGCTCCGGCGAGTCTGCAAGAAATTTTGCAGCGTTTGACGCAGCAAATGGCGGCTCTGCGCGATAAGACGCTGCTGCTTTCTTTAATTGCCGACCGTGACACACTCGTGCAAGGGCAAGAGGCCAAATTTACCTTCACAGTCACAAATCCGCATGCGCATACTGTAGCCTTGGTTTCAGGCGATCAATTGGCCGATTTTTTCGTCGCCGCGTCTCAGCCTGTTTTTGATTCAGAACTGGGTGGAAGTTATGCGCCGCCCTATCTGTGGCAGGCCGTAGAGAAGACGACCTCGATCAGAACGGTAAATGTCACCAACCTGCCCGCGGGAAAGAGTCTCGTCTTTCAGGCCTCATGGAACGGACGCAGTAACAACGGCGTTTTATTGGAAGGAGACTTTCGCGTTGCGGCGCGTTGCGCCACAATTCCGGGCGGCTATTCCGCCTGGCTTCCGCTTCGTATCATCAAAGGTTCTTGATCAATATCCAACAGCTTATGAAGAAAATACTCGTGCTGCTCTTGTTCGTCTTGGCGAGCACGGCATGTGAGCAGAAAAAAAGTTTGTATGAGGATATTCCGACGGAGGTGGTCAGCGTCATCGCGCATTCACATAACGAGCTGGACTATCAACCGGTGCCGGATTCGCTGCAGCTCCGCTTCAATACGCTATTGCGTTTGCTGCGTGTCAATGTCGTGAGCGAGGGGTGCGGTCCGAACCCCGAAGCGAAGCTCACAGTCGAGCAGGATCGCCTCATCATTCAGTTCGACCTGCAAAGTAGCTGTGTTCATGATGACCCGGAATTTTTCGATGTGGAAATCAA
>JABWAN010000789.1 GCA_013361015.1 Candidatus Zhuqueibacterota bacterium
TCATGGCCTTCACTTCTTCTTCCGTTACCGGCGGATCTTCGGAAGGCTTGATGCGAAACAAGCGCAACACGCCTTCGGTCGAAAGACTCAAAATGCGCACGAAGGGCGAAGCGAACACGGACAGGCCGCGCATGAATCTCGCCATGCCCGCGGCAATGCGCTCGGGATGATAGAGCGCCAAGCGCTTCGGCACAAGCTCGCCGATGATGAGCGAGAGATATGTAATGCCGACGACGACTAGCCCTAGTGCGAGCGATTCGCTATGCGGCTGCAGCCAGGTGGCGGAATTGAGTGTCACGGCCAGTTTCTCCGCAATGGTTGCGCCGCCAAAAACGCCCGCCAGCGTTCCAATGAGCGAAATGCCGAATTGCACCGTGGACAAAAACCGATTGGGATCGTTCGCCAATTCCAGCGCCACGCCCGCGCTCTCGTGTCCTTCGTCCGCTAATTGCTGCAAGCGCAGCTTGCGCGCCGAGACCAATGCCGTCTCCGACATGGCAAAGACGCCGTTAAGAATAATCAGCAGTATGATAAAAACAATTTCGACAGTCATCCTTGTTCCTCACAGACATGATTCAGACTCGTTCAGCTTTGGTTTGGAGTGCCAAGCTCCATAGCGCAACATTCAAGCTGCGAGCAAGCAGCGCGCAACACGAAGGTTGCAACACCGCCTCAATCTTAACGAGTACATTTATTAGAATGATGAAACTGCGACAGCCGTGCCGCTTTTGAGCGCCTCGGTTGCAGCCACCGCCAGTTGTAAGGCTGCGAGGCCGTCTTGCATCGTAATCGGCGGCTCGCGCTCAGCCAAAACATTGTCCACGAAGTTTTGCAATTGCGCCGGATAGGCTTGCGCAAAGCGCTCCATGAAATAGGGCACCACGTCATGCGCGATGTGATTCTGCTTCATCACCAACAATGGCGTTTCGCGCAAATAGCCGACGCGCAGCGTGCCGTGCGTGCCAACAATCTCCGTGGCAATGTCATAGCCATAGACGCCGTTGCGTGTGAGATCAATCGTCCCGATTTGGCCTTCGGTAAATTGCAGCGCGAGGATGGCGGTATCGATGTCGCCGATGTTTTGCAATTCGGGATATGCCAGCGCGTTGCCGAGCGCTGCGACGGTATGAATCTCGCCCACGAGCCAGCGCGCCAGATCGAAATCATGAATGCCCATATCAATAATCAAACCGCCGCTGTTTTTAGGATCGGCATATTCCAAACTCGGCCGGAAAGGATCGCGCGAGGTGGCGCGAAACAAAATCGGCGTGCCGATTTCTCCTGCTTCCAATTTCTGCTTTGCAGCCGCATAGCCCTTATCGAAACGGCGCATAAAACCCATTTGAAAGAACACCCCGTTTGCTGCGATCGCTTTCTGCATGGCATGTGCATCTGCGAGCGAGAGCGCAAGCGGCTTTTCGCAGAAAACGGCTTTGCCGTGCTGCGCCGCGGCAATCACGAGATCGTGATGCGTATTCGTGGGCGTAACGATGATGACCGCTGCGAGGTCCTTCTCTTCGAGCAGGGCCAGCGGTTTAGCATACCAGCGCGGCAGCCTCAGCTCGTCTGCGATTTCTTGTGCGCGCGCTGCGTCAACATCCGCGACGGCGACCAACTCTACTGCGGCAATGCTGCGCACGAGCTCGCGGGCGTAGACTTTTCCCAAGCGCCCCGCGCCGAACAAGCCGACTTTGAGTTTTCGTTGCCTCATATAATAAGTTGCACGTTGAAATTTTGAGACGCGTGAGATCCGCAGTGTTTTACCTCCCCCTCAATCCCCTTTCAATGGGGGGCTTGCTCGCGTTGCGCTCGTTTATCGCGCACGCGAGGCCGTGCTTTCTTTCTTCACCAGACCAATCTTGACGGGAATCACTTGCGGCAACTTCTCGCCCTTGAGCACACGCGCCGCGTTGGCAATCGCCGTGCGCCCCATCTCTTCCGGAAATTGCGCGACCGAGGCCGCCATGGTTCCGGCCGCAATGGCTGTGCGCGCATCTGCCACCGCGTCAAAACCCACGACGGTAATTTGCGCGCTCTTGCCCGCAGCCGCGAGCGCCTCGATGGCGCCGAGCGCCATCATGTCATTGCATGCAAAGAGCGCATTGAGATCGGGTTGCGCCTGCAAAATATTTTGAAACACATTGAAGCCTTGATCGCGTTCCCAGTTTGCCGGTTGCGAGGCGACGATTTGCATGTTCGGCGCAACGCTCATGGCCGCGTGAAATCCGCGCAAGCGCGAGTCGCCGGTTTCATGCCCCGGAATGCCTTCGAGCACCGCGACTTTGGCGTTGCCATTGCAACGCTCGACGAGAAACTCTCCCGCAACGCGCCCGCCTTCGAAATTATCCGAGCCGATGAAAGTTTCATAATGCACGCCCGCCTCCGCAACCGCGACGGAGTCGAGGCGCGTGTCGACAATGAGCACGGGAATGCTGGCTGCGTTCGCTTTTGCAATGGCCGGAATGATTTCCTTCGAGCCGCTCGGCGTTAGGCAAATCGCGCGCACGCGGGCTTGAATCAAATTCTCGATGATCTGCATTTGCTTCTCAACGTCCAGCTCGCGTTCCGCGGCTTGCACCACCAACTCGATATTGTGCTCCTTGGCCGCGGCTTCCGCGCCGCGCTGCATATCAATGAAGAACGGATTGTTCAAGGTCTTCATCACGAATGCAATTTTCGGATGCGCCGTTGCACTTTGTTCCGAGCTGCGCTGGCAGGCCGTGAACAGTAGCAGAGTTAGCATGCCCATAAAACAAGCGAGTCGCTTCATCTTTCCTCTCCGAAATGGTGGCCGTTGTTTGACAGCAAGCTTGGTGTTTTCATGGTGAATGTAACCTTGAGGCCTCGCAAAAAACAACAGAATTGTATGCGCGCCTCGCGCAACGCACACGCCGAAAAGCAGAGCAGCGCAACAGCGAATTTCCACAAATACGTTCGGCAACGCCCGGCTTTCGCAACAATGGGCATAATTTCCCACCGCGCTTTTTTCTTTTTCTTGTCGCTGCTCGTTCTTGAGAGTCCTCTTCGCTTGTTTACCGAGGGGGCAAGTTGAACTAGCTGACATATAGCGCTGCGCAGACTTCAAAAAGCAAAAGCCTGCGTCCCCATCGAATGACGAAACCAAACTCAGAGTAATACTTTTTTTGTGTTGGGAGAAAAGTAGAAGGCGAAAAAGTATTTTCAGCCGGCGCGTGCCAGCTTCAAACAATTTTTGGGTAGGAGCGTCCCAATACGAAAAACACGGCTGAGTAGTTGGCCTTGTGTGACGAGTAGAGGCGTGCCGCCGGCACGTCTCTACAACTGGGTCTTGTACCCTCCGGCCGCTCAAAGCGTCCGGACGGTGGTGGTGTACTCATACATTAAAATACTTCGCGCTCGGATGATGCACCACGATCGCGGAGGTCGATTGCTCGGGCACGAGCTGAAACTCTTCAGTGAGCGATACGCCGATGCGTGAAGGATCGAGCAGGCGGAAGAGTTTGGTTTGATCT
>JABWAN010000790.1 GCA_013361015.1 Candidatus Zhuqueibacterota bacterium
GGATTACACCGCGCGCGATACGTTGGTGAGTTTCACTGCAATCAAGGGCGATGAAGAGCAAACACCGGTGCTGCACGGCTTTGCCGTGGACATCAAGAACGATTCCACCGTGCGCGTTATTCAAGCGCAGAGCAAGTGGAGCAAAGGCAACAGCAACTACCTCGTGCAACTTGGCTTTGATTCGCGCTATGCGCCGGCTTACGAGCCGCGCCGCGTATTCTATCCCGCGGATTTTGAAATCACCTTTACTGAAAAGGGCGAAGGCGACTTGGGATTTCCGGCCACTTCCTTCAGCCAACGCAATGCTTCGAATATTGTCGTTAAAAATGTCACCGAGAACATCGACCACTTTCAATTCGTTTTTCGCGATAACAACAACGACTCCACTTTCAATGCCGGCGACGCCGTTTTCTTCGTGAGCGGTGATTCCGCGGGAAAAGCAGCCGAGGTTTTTCGCAACGCGCGTTTTAGCTGGTCCATTACGCTGGTGAAAGATACCACCATTGCGGAAGCGCAGCAGCGCCTGCCGCAACCCGGAGACGTGTTCCGGCTGGTAACTTCCAAACCCTTCCGTCGCGGAGAGTTCTTCGAGTTCGTTACTGATGCGCCGTCGCTAGATTCTCAACAAGCGCAAAGTGACTTGGATAAAATTGCCGTGGTGCCCAATCCCTATGTGGGCGCAGCTTCATGGGAGCCGTTTAGCACCAATGTCGGTCGCGGCGAGCGAAGGATTTACTTCCTCCACCTTCCGCGCGAGTGCACGATTCGCATCTACACCATCAGCGGCCATCTCGTGCAAACGCTGCAGCACAACAGCAGCAACGATGACGGCCAGGCAGCATGGAATCTCGTTTCACGCGACGGCATGGACATCGCGTACGGCGTTTACATTTTTCACGTTGATGCACCGAGCGTCGGAACAAAGATCGGAAGATTTGCAGTGCTGAAGTAATTTCAGTTATCAGTTATGAGTAACCAGTGATCTGTTTACTGGTCACTGAAAACTGTTTACCGACAATGCAATCAGCGAAATCAAGGCGACGCATTATGAAGAAGATAAAAATCTGCTCGTTTCTGTTGGTGATGATGGCCGCCCTGCCCGGCCTCGGACAAACGTCCCGCAACGTTTCAAAATCCGGCACGGCGGCAGGGACATTTTTGGAGATTGGCGTCGGCGCGCGCGCAGCCGCCTTGGGCGGCGCATTTGTCAGCTTGGCCAATGATGCGACCGCGCTTTATTGGAACGTCGCTGGCGTCGCCAAAGCCGAGCGCAATGAAGTGGTGGCGCTGCACACGGAATGGCTCGCCGGCACCAGCTTCGATTTCGTCGGGTTGGTTTTGCCCGTGAGTGATTTGGGCAAATTCGGCGTGAGCATTACCGCATTGAACATGGATGAAATGCCGGTACGCACCGTGGAAAAACCCGAAGGCACCGGCGAATTCTTCGACGCGAGCGACCTCGCGATTGGCGTGTCGTTTAGCAAGCAATTGATCGACCGCTTTGGCGTCGGCTTCACGGCGAAATATATTCAGCAGCAGATCTGGCACGAGTCCGCCTCGGCTTTTGCCATTGATTTCGGCACGACCTTTCGCACGGACCTTTTTGGCGGCATGACCATCGGCGCAGTGATCACCAACTTCGGCACGAAGATGCGCATGCAAGGCCGCGATCTGCGCCAATTCCATCGCCTCGATGACACCAAGCTCGGCTCGAACGAACGCATTCCGCAAAATATCGATCTCGATTCCTGGCAACTGCCGTTGCATTTTCAATTCGGTGCTTCGACCGAGTTGCTGCGCAATGAAAATTATAACTGGACCATTGCCGTGGATGCGCTGCATCCGAGCGACAACTACGAAAGCATCAATCTTGGCTCCGAGCTCGCGGTGCGCAAAACCCTTTTCTTGCGCGGCGGCTATCAATCGCTCTTTTTGGATGAAGCCGAGGGCGGACTTTCACTCGGCGCGGGCCTCAAAACCACAATGCTTTTCAGCCGCGCCGCTGCTAAAATCGACTACGCCTATCAGGATCGCGGCCGCCTCGAAACCGTGCACGTCTTTTCGCTTGGGATGGAATTTTGAATCTCAAAAGATTTTCGTCTGGTATTTGATTCTGAACCTCGATGGATCGGAACTATAAAGGAAAAAGACAAAGGCGCAGAGACGCAAAGGATTCGCAAAGAGTCTTCCTTTGCGTCAGCTCTGCGGCTCCGCGTCTTGGCGTGAATTTTTCTTTTTTATTTATTGGCTTATTGGCCAGTGTTGGTTTGGCTGATGAAAAAGACCGTTCAGCTCGCGATACGCTTGTCCCTGCGGGTATGGATACCGTCGTTGTCGCGCGCGTCGGCAATCTCGACATCACCGCCGAAGAGTTTTTGTTGAGCTACGAATTCGGACCAGCCTTCGTCAAAAAGCGCAACAACGCGAAGGAACGCCATCTCGATTTTATGATTTACGAAAAACTCATGGCGCTTGATGGTTACAATCGCGGTTTTGCAGAAGATCGTCAAGTGACCGCGACGCTGAAGGAATTTGAAGGCGATCTCGCCACCGAAGAGCTTTATCGTGATGACGTGCTCAGCAAAGGCTCCCTCACGCCAAAAGAAATGGAAGAAGGCATAGCCAACGAACGTATTCACCTTGAGCTGAAATGGCTCTTCGCGCCGCAAAAAGAAACGCTGAAATACTATTCCGACGAGTTGGCGAAAGGCGCATCCTTTGACGCGCTTTTCAAAGCGCAGCTTAGAGATTCCGTTTTCGCCGGTGATCGCTCGCTCGAGACCACCAAATTTCGTTTGGAGAATCAAAATCCCGAAATGGCGCGCGTCGTTGAGAAGCTTGCAGTGGGTGAAGTTTCGCAACCTGTCGAGACGCCAGACGGCTTCTACCTCGTGCAAATCACAAACACGTGGATGAATCCGGTGTTGACCGAAACCGAGCGCGTGAAGCTTCAGTATGATCTCGAACGCGCTCTGGTGCAACGAAAGGCCGATGCGCTTTCCGATCAGTATGTGGATCAAATGCTGCGCGAACGCAATCCCGTTATTGTTCGGCGCTCGTTCAATGCGCTGCGTGCGATTATCGGCAAGTCCATCCTTCCACCGGAGAAATACAAAGAATGGAATCTCACCAAATCGTTAATGTCCGAGGCCGGTCCGCTGGATTCCCTCAACCTCGAGAATTATCGCGACGAGACTTTGGTGCGATTGACGGATCAGAATTTTCTTTTCGAAGATTTTTGGACGTGGTATCAGGCGCGTCGCGCCTATATTCGTTTCAATACCACTTCGGCACAGGCTTTATCGGGGTCATTGCAGCAAATGGTGTGGCGCAGCGTGCGCGATAAGCTGCTCACCACGCGCGCTTGCGAGCGCGGGTATCACAAAACTCGAGCAATTGAAGGATGTCGCCGAAGCGTGCGGAGCCGGCCAGCATCGAGCGAACGATGGCGCCGGTCCAGCGCTTGCCCAGGAGCTCGATCGCCGCCT
>JABWAN010000791.1 GCA_013361015.1 Candidatus Zhuqueibacterota bacterium
CTTTTACACGTTGATCGGCTGCCACGCCGCGCACGTGCTCGGCGCGGTCCTGTGGCTCGTGGTGATCAACTTCAAAGCGCGGCGGAATCGTTACACGGCTGAGAACCACATCGGCGTCTTGCTCGGCGCGATGTATTGGTACCTCGTGGTCGGGTTGTGGCCGGTGTTGTTTGTCGTCGTGTATTTGAATTGAGCCAATGAGGCAAGCACGCTGGGCGAAAAATTCAATTGTCTCTCATCAAAGAAAGCGCCATTTTGAGATCAATAGCGAAACTTGCACAGTGTGTTTTAATCCGATAGAAATCGTCTGAAGATACGCGGCTTCTTTCGTTCTGCTTTCGGTTTAATTGTTGGCGCCGTACATGGCGTTATCTTCGACCAAAGCTCAATGTCCTTTTCGAGGATAATACATTCGTTTTGCTTTTTATGCGGGCAAGGTTCTAGTGGTACTTAGAGCCGGCATTTTAGGAGCGAGACCTTTTGTTGATGATCAAGAAATTGGACGTAAAATGGAGATTGACATGAACAGTTAGGAGAACGCTCATGACCACGACTCAAGCAACTGCAGAAGTTTTTTGGACTGCCTTTCGCGCCTTAAAGAAAAAAGAAAGAGGCGCGGTAGTAGAGAGACTTGTTAGTGACAAGGATTTCATGGAAGAGCTCTACGATATTGTGCTTCTTGAACAACGCAAGCGCGAGCCTTCGCGTCCTTTAGAAGAATATCTTGCGGAGAGAAGGAAGAGGCGCGTTTGAAAACATATCAAGTCCGGCTCAAGAGATCGGCTGAAAAAGAACTGGAGCGCCTCCCTTCGGAGATTCATGATCGCATCGTCGGACGTTTGGTTGCCTTAAAGCTCGAGCCGCGTCCGCAAGGCGCGAAAAAACTTCGCGGACGGGAGGGCTATCGCATTCGAGCCGGAAATTATCGTATCCTCTAGGTTGTTGATGACGTAAAATTGGAAATCGAAATCTATTCCATCGGCCATCGGAGAGATGTTTATCGCGATTAGCGAGATCTTGAAAGCTACATCGGACTTGTTGTGAGCAACATTCGAGGCGGTAAAATCGCTACAACGTGGAGTAACATCTCGGTGTATGACCCTGCTCGATATTCTAACTCCTCTACAAATCCATGCGCAAAAAAAATCTTGCAATGTCATTCGTGTTTTGTGCAACCGCGTTTTTAAGCGCGATTGCTGCGCACGCCTGCCCGGGCTGCACGAATGTATTGAGTAATTCCCTCGGGCGCGCTTTTAATGCCAGCGTACTGTTCATGATGGCCATGCCGTTCACGGTGTTCGGCGCGTTTGTGGTTGGTTTCATCTTGCTCCATCGTCACACGCAAAAGAATTCTGCTCGCATAAAAACTTCCATTCCTCAATCCGAACCAAACCAGGAGGCCCGATCTTGAGCCAAGTTGCAGCAATGTCGCACGCCGTTGAACCGGCGGAATCGCCGCTAACCCCGGAAAGTTGGGGCAAGCTCGGCATGTGGATTTTCCTTGCGGGCGACGCCATGTCGTTCGGCGGTTTGCTGGCAGCCTACGGCGCGATCCGCGCGGGCAGTGTGGACTGGCCCGACCCGACGCACGTGCTCGGCATCAATCTCACCGCCTTCATGACGTTTCTGCTCATTTGCAGCAGCGTTACGATGGTGAAAGCGCTCTCGGCCATCAAACATGGCAACGTGAAGAGCATGCGAAATTTTTTGTTGCTTACTATTCTTGGCGGCATCATCTTCCTGGGCCTGCAGGCTTATGAATGGACGCACCTCATGCACGAGAAGCAGGTGCTGTTCACGACCTTCGAAGGCACGCGGCATTTGTTCGGCACCACGTTTTATGCGATCACCGGTTTCCACGGCGCGCACGTCACTGGCGGCGTCATTTATCTCACCATCGTGCTGTTGAACGGCATACGCGGCAAATATTCGGCGAGCAATTATAACGGCGTCGAGCTGGTTGGCCTTTATTGGCACTTCGTGGATTTGATCTGGATTCTGGTTTTCACTTTCATCTATCTCATTCCGAACGCCCCCAAGCCGTAAGGAGAAAGCAAATGTCCGCTACGCATCAAGAACCGAATTACATGAAGATTTTCTATGCGCTCTTCGTGCTCACGATTTTGGAGGTTGGCGTCGCTTACACCAATGTCATCTGGGCCGGCTTCCCCTTGCTCTTGCTCGGCTTTCTTTTGGTTGTGCTCGCGCTCGCCAAAGCCGCGCTCGTCGGCATGTACTTCATGCACCTCAAGTTTGAAAAACGCGCGCTTGGTATCATCGCGCTGACGCCGCTGATTCTTTGCACGCTGCTCATCATCGCGCTCTTACCCGATTTGACCGCCAGGCCGCATAAATCCGAGCCGGCCGCGGCTGCGGAGCAGGTGGAGCAGCAGTAGCAAGGCACGAGGATTGAGAATCGAGGATAGAGAATCGTGAAAGTAGGCGGAAGATAATCCGCGCTGCGATTTACTATCCTCTATCAGCGCTTCGCGCTCCTCAATTTTCGCCTCATCATTGGACATCATAGTTAGAATTCGAATACTCATGAGAACTACTTCGATGCAAAACCAGAAATGGCTCCACCGCTTTGCTTGGCTAGTGGCTGGAGCCACGTTTGTTTTAATCTTCATCGGCGGCTTGGTCACGAGCACTGAGTCCGGCTTGGCTGTGCCGGATTGGCCGACGACTTATGGCCAGTTCATGTTTTCGTTTCCGCTCTCGCAAATGGTGGGCGGAATTTTGTACGAACACGGCCATCGCATGGTCGCCTCGATCGTCGGTATGCTGATGGTGATTTTGGCCGTTTGGCTGTGGCTCAAAGAGCCGCGCAAATGGGTACGCGTATTGGGCCTCCTGGCGTTGCTTGCTGTCATCGTCCAAGGTCTGCTCGGCGGCTTGACGGTTTTGTTTCTCCTGCCCCTGCCCATCTCCGTCGCACATGGCGCATTGGCGCAAGCCTTCTTCTGTTTGACGATCAGCCTCGCACTCTGCACTTCCCCCGAATGGCAAAAGCCGCGCACAAAGATTGACGAGGCGCACAACCCTGCCCTGCGCACATTGCTGACGATCACCACCACGCTGATTTTCGTGCAGCTCCTCCTCGGCGCGATCATGCGGCACACCAAATCCGGTCTCGCCATCCCGGACTTCCCGCTGGCCTTCGGCAAAATTATTCCGCCGTTTGAATCTGCGCATGTCGCCATTCACTTCGCGCATCGCGTCGGCGCGCTCCTCGTCACTGGTTTTATCGTTTGGACAGTTTCCCGGATTTTCCGATATTACCATAATGAACCGTTGCTCCGCCGCCCCGCGGTATTGTTGAGTCTTGCCCTCGTGCTGCAACTGCTGCTCGGTGCGTTGACAATCTGGACACAGAAAGCGGTCACGCCAACCACGGCACATGTTGCCACTGGCGCACTGATATTGGGAACGAGTGTAGCGCTGCTGTTGCGCGCAGGGCAGGTATTCAATCCAACTGTGATTAAGC
>JABWAN010000792.1 GCA_013361015.1 Candidatus Zhuqueibacterota bacterium
CCCGATCCCCCTCCGGTATTATCTGTTATGCGCGGCGGCGGTCATGCCGGTCTGCACGATGCTGGGAATCCTGTGGTTGATCGGCTGGGCGACCTATCAAGCCCCCCCGATTGTGCAGTAGGGTGAATAGCGGGACGGGCACGTTGAAGATATGTCCGGCGTGCCTGTGATGCTCCGCAAGGAAAGCATCGCTCCCGGCGTTTTCACGCTCCCGAATCGATTTGCATGGGCCGGTCTGTCGCGTTCACCTTGAGTCCATTGTAACGCAGGAGTCCCAAGGGACTCGAAGCGCCATCGTGTGGTCGAACGCGCGACGGAATTCAGTCGAAACTATGCGATCACGAACAGCGCGCAATTGCTCAACGACATCGAGCAGTACCGCAATGCCAATGGGCATTATCCCAAGTCTCTCGCTGCGCTTTGGCCGGATTACAAGCCCTCGGTGATCGGCATCGAGCAGTATCATTACGAGCCTCACGGCGAAGCCTACAATGTGTTCTTTGAGCAATTCACGTTTCGGTTTGGCACCGAAGAGATTGTGATGTACAACAAGCTCGATGAGCATTTCTTTGCCAGCCACGCGAAGGATATTCTTTTATGGACGCCCGAACAGTTGCGCACGAGGAGAGGATACTATGCCGTGCATGACGCCGCGACGCCTCATTGGAAATATTTTTGGTTTGATTGAAGGGAGCGAATGAATGAACAAGTATGCCGATTTTTTGTCTTCAATTTTTCTGTCATGCAAGTGTTTTGAAGTGAAATCAAAAACCTTATCATATAACAGTGAGGAGAAGCCATGAGTCAGAAAAGTCACGGTCTGTTGCAAGGCAAGAAGGGTATTATCTTTGGGCCATTGGATGACAAGAGCATCGCGTGGCACATCGCGCTCGCCGCGTTTCGTGAAGGCGCGCAGTTCGCGCTCTCGAACGTGAAGGTCGCGTTTCGTTTGGGCACCATCGCGCAGCTCGGTAAGCTTTGCGGCGATGCGCCCCTCGTCGCGTGCGACGCGAGTTCGAGCGAAGACATTGCCACGGCCTTCAATGAAGTGAAAGAGAAGTTCGGCAAAATCGATTTCATCGTGCATTCCATCGGCATGTCGAAGAACATCCGCAAAGACCGGCCGTATGACGATCTCAATTACGATTGGTATCACGAAACGTTGGATGTCTCGGCCATGTCACTGCATCGCATCGTTGCGGGCGCATTGAAAGCGGAGGCGCTCAACGACGGCGGCAGCATCGTCGCGCTCTCGTATATCGGCGCGCAACGCACGTTTTCGAGTTATTCGGATATGGGCGATGCGAAAGCTTTGTTGGAGAGTATCGCGCGCAGCTTTGGCTATCGTCTCGGCCAGCGCGGCATTCGCTTGAACACCGTTTCGCAAAGCCCGACGAAAACCACCGCGGGCTCCGGCATCGAGGGCTTCGACGCGCTTTACGACTTCGCCGAAAAAATTTCTCCGCTCGGCAACGCCACTGCCGAAGATTGCGCCGACTACGTCGTGACGCTGCTCTCCGATCTCACGCGCAAAGTGACGATGCAAAACCTCTTTCACGACGGCGGCTTCAGCACCATGGGGACGAGTGATCGGCTATTGGAAGCGCTCTACGGGCAGAAGCAGTAGTCCGTGATCAGTTGCCAGTAACCAGTGATCAGTAGGCTGATGCCGACGACTGATCACTGCTACTGGTCACTTCTCTTTCTTTCAATGAACAATGCCAAAACTCGACTGCCTCGGCTTCGGCCTTGTGACGCACGATCGCATTCTGTTGCCGGAATGTTTTCCGCGGCCGAATCAAAAACTCATTGTCAAAGATTGGCATGAGCAAGTTGGCGGGCCGGTGGCGGTCGGAATCATGGCAATGGCTGCTTTGGGATTGCGCGTGCATTGGGGCCTCGCGCTGCCCTCCACTCCTACTTTTGAAATCATTTGCACACAATTTCGCAGGCTCGGTGTGACCTACGTCGAGGCCTCGTCGTCTCAACCGAGGCCTGTTCCGCCGGAGGCTATTTTACTGATCGAACAAGATAGCGGCGAGCGCACCGTGCTCTTGCGCGATCAGCCGCACTATTGGCGGGAGCAATTCGAGCACGTGCAGCAAAGCTTGCCCGAAGCCGGCTGGCTCTACAACGACGCGCGAGATTATGACTTCACGATGCGATTGAAAACCTGGGCGCACAAGCGCGGCATGAAAGTCTTTTTGGATATCGGCGGCACACGGCCACATTGGGAAGAGATGATTGCTGGTTGTGAAGTCGTGATTGTTTCGGACGATTTCATGCGTCAAATTGATGCGGATTCACAGCCAGAGCAAATGTTGGCGCGCATCGCAGCCTGCGGCGTCGCAGTCGTGGGCATGACCTTGGGCAAAGCCGGCAGCGTGTTTATGCAGCAAGGAAAGATTATTCGCGTGCCCGGCGTGCGGGTTGAGAAACCGATCGACACCACCAACGCCGGCGATGTTTTTCACGGCGCGTTTCTTTCCGCGTGGATAAAGACGCATTCGCTGGAAACGAGCGCAGAGCTGGCTTCGCGCTGCGCCGCTTGGACGGTGACGCAAGTCGGGCACAATCTCAATCATCTGCCCGGCGCTTTCAAACGCGAGCTCGAAAGCTTATGACGCATTTCGGGAGCTTGTCACTATTGCGTGTCCCTCATAATTGCCACCTTGAGGGGAGCCAAAGGCGTGTCGCTCTTGACTTCGAACACTCAAATGGCGCTCTTGCTATGGTGTCATTCTGGAAGAATCTTCCCTCGTGCTCGAAAGCGCCTCATGGACGAGAGCGCGTCTCAAGTTCTGGGGAAGTTCCTTACAGAATGACAATTTTTGAAGGTGCGCAGAACACCCCCCTCAAGGAAAGAATTAAATCCTCGCTCTTTAAGCGAATCACTCGCGTGCTCGTCACGACTCTTATCCTCTGCCTTGTTGCACAATTCTGCCACGCGCAGACGCTCACGCCCACCGAGCAACTCAGCAACGAACTCGGCTGTCCTTCCTGCCATCTCGGTCTCGAACGCAAGCTTGATCTGCGCGAGAAGACGCCGGATTTAAGCCACAGCGGTTTGCGTTTCAACCCAGCCTACTTGTTTAACTATCTTCTAAATCCCACGAAAGTACGGCAGCATCTTGGCCGCTCGCGCATGCCGAACTTCCATTTCGATCAGCGCGAAAGCCTGGCGTTGACTTTGTATTTGACGACGCTCACGCATGTGAACGAACAATGGTCCTCGCTCCTGCCGGCGATGCACGCACTCGCGGAAAAAGCCCGGAGCCGCTCTTCTTCCGCGGAAACAAAAACGCTACTCACGCAAAAGCTGAATTGCACGCAATGCCACAAGCTTCGCAACGAAGGCCGCGACGATTCGATCGATCTCGCCAGCGTCGGTTATCGTTTGCAGCGCGCTTGGGTGAAACAGTACTTGGTCGCGCCGTATGTTTATGACGGTGTCAAAACCGCGATGCCGAGTTATTTCTATTTCTAT
>JABWAN010000793.1 GCA_013361015.1 Candidatus Zhuqueibacterota bacterium
GTACTGCATGGGGGCACGATCAGTTTCGACGGTACGCCGCAAGAGCTTTGGGTTGATCCAGACGAAGCGCATGAGCTCTGCGCACGTGCGGGTCTAGCCGTGCCGCGCGCGATTCGAATGGAGCGGCTTCTTGCAAAACGCGGTTTTGAGGATAAGATGGTGTGATTGGCCTTTTTCAGTTGCGTCGCGTTTGGTAAAAGTGATGCAAGCCTTTGCGCTAAAAATTTTGTTGCATTTCAAACCTTGCGCTGTTATTGTTGATCACTGACCCGATAAAAAGGGGATTAAACCAGGAGTGAATTATGACGACGACGACTGCTTTTCGACGCCCTGCCAGCGGCCCGTCGCGTTTCCTTGAACACGAATGGCCGCCGCAGGGCAAGTGGACGTATGAAGATTATCTTCGCTTGCCGGATGACGGTATGATTTATGAAATTATCAAGGGAGAATTGTATATGTCCCCGGCGCCAGAGCCGATTCATCAAGAGAGCAGCGGTGAAATCTTTGCGGCGTTTCGCGATTACGGCAAGAAGCACGATGCAGGTAAAGCCTACTATGCTCCCATTGATGTCATCCTCCCCGGCCTGACGGCCCCGGTTCAACCCGATGTGCTCTTTATCATAAAGGACCGGTTGCACATTGTCAAAAAGGGCCGGCTTGAGGGCCCGCCGGACATTATGGTCGAAATTCTTTCGCCGTGGAACTGGTATAGAGACCGAAGTGAAAAGTTTAGCGTCTACGCCGAAGCTGGCGTGCGGGAATACTGGATTGTCGATCCCAAAGCAAGAACCATCGAGATCTTTGTGTCACGCGAAGGCTCATATGAGCTTATCGGCAAACATGGCGTTGGCGCAACCGTGCGCTCGGAGGTTCTGCCGGGTTTCGAAGTGAAAGTTGAAGAACTTTGCCCGGAACAAAAGGAGGAACTCTAATTTGGGGTGCAGAACAGCATCATGCCCAAAATTCAATGACTATGGCTCAATAAGCTTCTGCTTTTTACCTCCAACCATGGGGAGGCCTCATGTCCCTTTCTCCTCACGAGCTTTATCGCGAGTTCAGCATTCTGTGCTACGATCTCACTTTGCGCGCGCAGCAGCCCATCAGCCTTCCGCCCTTTCTCGGCTCCACGCTGCACGGCGGATTCGGCCGCGCGCTGCAACAGATCGGTTGCTTCGCGCCCAACGCCCGTGCTTGCCCGCCTTGCCAACATCCGCAGCAATGCCCCTACAACCTCCTCTTCGAGTATAAGAACCTTCCTCTCGATCACATTCCCAAACGTTATCTCGAATCGCCGCCCAAGCTCTACGTGTTCGAGCTGCCGGCCTCGCACCCCTCGCGTTTGCAAACCGGCGAGCGTTTGCAATTTCGGCTCACGCTTTTCGGCCCCGCCATTGAGATGCGCATCTACCCCATCGTGGCCATGCGCATTTGGAGCGAGAACGGCTTGGGCTATGAACGCGGTCGCTTCGAAATTGAGCGCATCGTTGCCGCCAATCCCTTGACGAACGAGCAGCAACAGGTTTATTCTTCGACCGATCAAATGGTACAACAAAACGACGAGCCGTTGCGCGTGGAACAAATCTCGCGCTGGTGCGAGAACTGGCAACCCGGCAATCTGCTCAAGCTTTCGTTCGTTACACCCGCGCGCTTGTTCGGTCGCGGCTATGGCCCGAACGATCTTGACCTCAAAGTCGTGCTCAAATCCGCGCTCGAGCGCTTGTCGATTCTCGCGCTGCTCTCCGGCTTGCCCCAAGGCGAGAGCGATTGGCAAACGCCGCTCGCCGCGGCAGAGAAAATCTCCGTGCTCGCGCGTCACGTTGAAATGCAAGACCTCTCGCGCTATTCCAAGCGGCAAGAGCAGCGCATGTCATACGGCGGGTTCCTCGGCCACCTGCTCTTGCAAGGCGATTTTTCCCAACTCAAACCCTATTTGAAAATCGCGGAGCTGCTGCACGTCGGCAAGAATCCCACGTTCGGATTGGGGCAAGTGAAGTTTGAGAGCGTGTAAGGTTGGTTGTTTGTCCCTGGTTATTGGTTGCTCGTAAAATTCCCCCTTGAGGCCAGGGGGTGTTATTCGCTGTCAAAGAAAAGTAGTCGTCATAAAAACGGGCGACAGCTTTTGTCGCTCGCGCTTTTGTAAACTCCACCATGAAGACCACGGGGTTCCATACGCCTCAACCGAATGCCGGCCAGTTGCTCCGGTTTGCCCGGATCGACCTGAAGCTGCGCGAGGGGAAGTTTCCCACCGCGAAAGAACTGGCAGCTTCATGTTCCTGCTCGGAGCGCACGATTGAGCGCGACGTTGCGCGCTTGAAAGACAAGCATGGCGCGCCGATTTATTTTGATTACAACCACGGCGGCTATGCTTATAGCGATCCCACTTTCACGCTGCCCGCGATTCGCATGACACAGGGCGAGCTGCTCGCGATCTTTCTCGCGGAGCAATTGCTCGCGCAATATGCGAATACGCCGCTGCATCAGCGCCTCGCCTCCGCCTTTCGAAAAATCTCTTCTTTTTTGCCGGAAGAAGTCTCGCTGGATTTTCACGATCTGGCGAGCACGATCTCGTTTCATCCCGGCCCGGTGCGCGATCAAGCCCGCGAAGGCGTTTTCGATCTACTCACTGCCGCGATTGCCGAGCGCCGCACGGTCGCGATGCGTTACTTCTCGCAGTATCGCAACGCGAGCACGGAGCGCGAGGTTGATCCCTATCACTTGCAGAACCAGCAAGGCGATTGGTACATGATCGGCTATTGCCACTGGCGCAAAGGCCTGCGCGATTTCGCGCTCACCCGCATTCAGGAATTACGTGCGCTTGAGCGCACGTTTGCCATTCCCGCAACTTTCGACAAAGAAGCGTATCTCAAACAGCAGTTCGGCATTGAAAAAGGCGGCAGCCCGCAGGAAGTGATTCTGAAGTTCTCGCCGCAGCAAGCGCGCTGGATGCGCGAGAAAGCGTGGCACCAAACCGAACAAAAAATTTCGAACGCTGACGGCTCGTTGCTCTTGAAGATGTTCGTGCCCGTGACCAGCGAGCTGAAACGCTGGGTGATGCAATACGGCGCGGACGTGGAAGTGCTGGGCCCGGAGGAGTTGCGCGACATGGTGAAGAGAGAAGTCGAGGCGTTGGCGGAGAGGTATCAAAGCCACGTGGCGCGAGCATAATCCTGTCCCCAAGGGACATCTGAAAATAGCCCACCAATTTATTGGTGGGAGACGAGCAATTTTACAATTCAAATCAAGCCCCGTTAGGGACGGTTGAGAATACCTCCAAAACGGAGATGACGCCATGGCACACTCCTATATTTGTGCTTACATGCATTACGTCTTCAGCACCAAAAACTGCCAAAAAATCATCACGCCGGATTTGGAACGACGCCTCTGGCCCTATATGGGCGGCATCGCCCGTGAAAACAAAATGAAGGCTCTTGCCATTGGCGGCGTCGAAGATCACGTCCATCTGCTCATCTCCTTGCC
>JABWAN010000794.1 GCA_013361015.1 Candidatus Zhuqueibacterota bacterium
CTCGCGGTCGTGCCAGCGTGCGATGAATGTGTCGTACTGCCAGAACTCAAGATCGCCCACGAGCGCAGGCGTGCGCGTGAAACGAATCAAGAGTTTTTCATTTTCAAGCGTGATCGTTACGTCGCCGTACCACGCATCGGTGTATGTGCCTGCATATTTCGCAAGTGGCAATGCCGGCCGGGAAGAAGTATCGCGCGCGGCCACGGCTTTCTTTTCCGCTTCCGCGAGTCTCGCCTCCATGCGTGCTTGCACCTGTTTATATGCGGCGGTCCAATCAGTTGGCGGCGCACCAAGGTAGTGATCGAGAATGCGATAGGTGATCGACTCAAAGGCCGCGCCCGATTCTTGATTAGTGAGAACCGCGAGGCCGAGTTTGATTTCGGGAACCATCACCACTTTCGAAACATAACCCGGCAGCCCGCCCGTGTGCGTGACGAGTTTTTTGCCGCGATAGTCGCGCACGTCGAAGCCGAGTGCATACCCTCGAAAGTTCGCGCGGAGCGTTGCCAATTCCGGTGCGGGATCGCCGATCCGAATCGGCGTCACCGGCGCCCATAGTTCTCGCGTGGTGCGTGGTGAAAACAACCGCGCGCCGCCGGCGATGCGCCCGGAATCGAGTTGCACGATCATCCATTTTGCCATGTCTTCCGCATTTGAGTTGATGCCGCCCGCGGGGTTGGTATTGTCGCTCGCAAAAGGCGCCACCACTCGCACCATGCCTTCGATGGGCGCATGCGGCGTCGCGACGTTTGCGCCTTTGCCCGCTTCAGCGTGACGCACGTTGCTACCGTTCATGCCTACTTTCGCAAGAATACGCGAGGAGACAAAGTCTTCCCAGCTCTGTCCGCTGATGGTTTCGATCACTTCGCCCGCAACGGTGTAGAGCACGTTGTCATACGCATACGCGCTGCGAAAACTCGTGACCAGCGGGAGGTAACGCAACCGGCGTGCAATTTCTTTGCGGTCGTAAGTGGAAGGCGGCCACCACAGCAAATCGCCGGCGCCGAGGCCAAGCCCGCTGCGATGCACCAAAAGATCGCGCACCGTCAACTCGCGTGTCACGTACGGATTGGAGAGTTGAAACCAAGGCAGATAATTCACCACCGGCGCGTCCCATGCGATTTTGCCTTCTTCCACGAGCAGCGCGAGCGCCGTGGCCGTGAAGGCTTTGGTGTTGGAAGCAATGCCGAACAGCGTGTGCGCATCAACGGGTGTGGCCTCGCCGAGTTTGCGCACGCCGTAACCTTTTGCGACGATAACCTTGCCGTCTTTCACAATCGTCAACGCGAGGCCTGGCACTTCAAAAGTCTTGCGAACGTGTTCAACATAGGCCTGCAGATCTTTGGGCGCGCTGTTTTGCGCGATCGCTGGTGGGAGTTTGAGGGAGAATACCACAACAAGAATAGCAAACTGCAGAAGGGCACAGAATCGTTTCATCAGAGGCTCCTAGGGTTTGCCGTCAAGCCAAGTAGCGGTTCCCACTCGCCGTGTGGGTGTGTCTGGACTCACAACAACATCATTCAAAAACATTCTTAGCAGTCAATCTCGAAAGCTCACACCGGTCTCAACGCGCTTTTCGAAATGATTGAAGCTCGAATAGGTCGGTTGCGCGGTCAAGCGAATGCGGTAAGTGCCGGGCTTAAGTGGAACGCTGGGCGCGGCGTTATTGGCGCCTAGCAACGCCGCATCCACAGGACGCCAATTGCCATCAAGCCATTCTTGCCGTGGGCCGGGCATGCGGAGAATTTTTTCCATAGCCGTTGCGAGCAGTTGGTTCCGCTCGTCAAGAATTTCGACCTTCACATAACTCGCTTCGGTGAGAAAATAATCGAGCCGCAGCAACGCTGGGTTATCCTGTGGGGCCGCGGTAAAATTCGTTACGTCCGTTCCCACCCAATAGTATTGCGCGGACTCTTTGTCCGCAATGAGCACTTGCCCGAAGCGCTTGTAGATCGCAATGCCGCGCGGCTCCTGAAATTCTTTTTCGCCGTTGCCGCGACGGCCGTAGAAGGTCAAGTACGTGAGGTTGCGGTCAAACTTGTGAATGCCATGGTTGCCGAGGTCAGTGACGTAGATGTTGCTGTAGTAATCAATGGCAATGTATGCAAGCTTTGCGTTCGGTTTGCCATGCTCCAACGCAGACCAAGTGGCAAGCACTTCACCGTCGAGCGAAAGTTTTTGCACGCGCTTCGCGTCTTGATCAATCACCACGAGAAAGCTGTCGTGAAAGTACGACCAAGCCTCGCTTCCCTGCGTCACCGCAATGCCGGAGGGATTTTGCAGCGGCGCGCTCGCGGGCAGTGCGCGCTCGAGTTGGTCCTCGCGATACACGAGTACACGATGATTGCCCGTGTCCGCAACATAAACCGTGCGATCCGCACCCATGGCCACGTCGCGCGGCGCGTTCAAACCCGTAAGCGCGCGCACGTATTTCAATTCTCTTCCCGGATTGAAAAAATGCACGACGCGGTTGTTGCCGGTGTCTGCGAGATAAACCTCACCGCTGCGATGCGCCGAGATGCCGTGCGGTTGTTTCAACCTTTTCTCGCCGCTTTCGTTGATGCCATAAAAAGAGAGCGTGGTTTTCGCGGTGTTATAGATGATCATATTGTAGCCGGCGTTCACTCCGTACACGGTCAATTCATCATCGTCTTCCGTGCGTTTGGCATCTTCCCAACTATCCAAACGTATGGCCGCAACGCCTTGCGGGTCTTTGACCTTGACTTGGCCTTTCGTATACAAACGCAGATGTGTGGACGTTGCTTTCTGCACCCAAATGTGGAGAATCGGCGGAAAGACTAAAGTGGAAGGATCATATTTTTGGGCAAAAAGTTCAGCGCTGAAGAGAAAAGTTATGAGAAAGCCAGCGAGGATTTTTGCACGCACCGTTCCTTTGAGCGGGGCCATGGACTTGTTATGAACGGTATGATGGGCAAGGCGTGAAACACGTTGCAAAGCGGTGCGAGCGGAAACAATGGAGTCAAGGTGCTTTGCCATTATGAGGAATACTCCTCTGCGCCCATTGTGGAGGGTACTGTCGGACGCTTTCTTCGCGCGAGGTCCATCTGAGGCATGACTTGGGATATTCCCTTCACGACTCCGCCATTGAGAAGACAATTCTGAACAAAATGATTTGAAGCCCGTTCGTGAACAAAGAATTTTGCTGCTGCTCTTGCGCGGGTGCGCCACAAAACAAAGCCCCGCTGCACATGCAAACGGGGCTTCTTCATGCTTCCGGGAGCCACCGCCGCATGTTGCTAACAGGCGTCTCCGGAGGCTCCCATTTGTTTATTCAAAATAGGACCACCTCCTTTCATCAGGGCGTCCAAGCAACGCGTCGAGAATCTCCCTGAACAATTTTCGACGCAGCGTGAATTAAGATTGGACCTCGCGTTCGCAAGGTCACAATCGACGGCCATAACCTATTACATCGCAGCGAGAAAGTCAACATTTTCGTTCGGCAAGTTAGAACT
>JABWAN010000795.1 GCA_013361015.1 Candidatus Zhuqueibacterota bacterium
AGCGTAATGAAAGCTCGGCACGTGTGATTTGTTCGGCGTGAAAATCATAATCACTGCGGCCATAAAAAGAAGTCTTTGCGCTCGCATACCACGAAGCATCGACCGCGCCCAGGCGATATGCGCGATCGCTGGGTTCGACGAACTGCGTAAAGACGTTGCCGATGGAATCGGCGCGCAGCGTCTCGTAGCCGGGGCGCAATTGGCGTTTCTCAAAAAAACTCACGCTGACATTCCAATCGTCATTCGGCTTGAGTGAAGCCTGGCCGCCGGCCATAAAATTCTTGTCGAAATCATCGGTGAGCTTGATGCGCCGATCCGACGGCAGCAAGCCGCCGCCGAAAGCTTTCAAACGCAGCCAGTGTGCGGCGCGTACTTTGATTTGCGCGCCGTCAATCGCGCCCACGGCCACGCCGCCGAAAATCGGCTGCCGGCCGATTTGCACGTCCACGCGCTGGCCGAGGTTTTTCCAATCAAGATAGAAATTGTAGAGCCGTGCTTTGCCGTCGCCCGCCAGCTTCGAATCGAAATCGCGATCGAGCTGGCCGTAAGTGCGCACGACAAAATTCTTTCCGGCGAAATCGAATTGAAAAGCCTGATAGGCGCGCACATCATTGGAAGTGAAAGCGCTGGAATCGCTGCGTTCATAGGCGTAAAATGAACTGGTGAGACGACCGGAGAGAGTTTGCGCCCCTAATGAAGCAGGAAGGCACGCCACCAACGCTAGCCGCAAAAGCAGGTTCAGTCGATACATGGAGCCGCCTTGGTTGTCAAATGAGCTTACCTAGCCGTTCGGACTTTGCCGAAACACAACGGCGCACCAAAAATTTACAATGCTAGCGAGACCGTACTGCTGTTGGGAATGACGTTGAACCGCGAAACAATCTGAGGAATATTTATCGCACAGCCAATTATAGTTGGAGGCATTTGCTCGGCTGTGGCTTCGAATCCAATCGCAAGGGAAAACTGCTATTGGGAATGAAAGCTCAAAGCCCTTAAACGCGCGGAAATGATAGCAAATTTTCTTACCGAAAGCAAGTGCCGGATCAAAATGGGAGGCCGCAAGTTTTGTAGAAGGTCGCGATGTGCGGGATCTTGCGAGAGATTGGGCGGTTTGCTTTTTATGCTGTACGCAGCATGATCATGAATTTAGATAGGCGCTCGCGTTCAACCACCAATTTTGATTTCAATCGGTTGCTCTTGCAGCTCGAACTCCAGCCACAGAATATTGCCATCGGCTCTTTTTTGCACCGGCACTGCGTTGCCGTTGCACAGCGCAAAGATCGGCGCGTCCCCGTGCGGCGAAGAGATTACAATGCGCGCGCGCATGTGCGCCGGGCCGCTTGCGGTGAACTTGTAATGCGCCGCTTCATATTGTTCATTCGCAATGTGCGCTGCGGCTGCGAGCACTTGCGTTTTCGAACTGTCGCGTTTGCTCAGATCGAAGAGCAACGCCGCTTCGCCCGGCTGAAGATTTTTGTGCGTGAGACGAGGCAACCGCGCATCGAATAAGTCAATCCAATCGCCTTGCAGATGCAATGAAGCAGACAATACCGTCTCGGCCAAAGCGGCCGCGACGACATACGGCCCGCGCTGCAGTTTGAAATAAGGCTGCCGTTTCGCTTGCCGACCGTGCGGCATCGCGGCGTCCAAAAGCGCCAGCACGGAATCCGGGCCGGCCGCGTTTAACGCATAAAACGCAGGATCATCGGCGACATATATCAGCGTTCCCATGCCGGCCTTATTGCGGCCTGGATTGGCGCCGTTGCTCAAACCTAATGCTTGAAATAAATGTCCGGAAGGTTGCGCCTGATTGTACGAAGGCTCGCGCCACCAGCCCGGCGCTTGGTTGAAAACATCGTGTTCATCATCAACAAAAATGAGCGTGCCGCCAGTCTTCACCCACGTGGCCAAGCGCTCGTGCCACTTCGGCTGCCGCGGCTTCATCGCGCGATAACTCAGAAAGATAATTTTATAGCCGGTAAGATAATTGGGGCGCATGAGATTTTCCAACAGAAGCGGCTGCACTGGAATGCCGTGCTTCAACAACGGCAATGCGAGACCATAAAAAGTGGCAAGCGCGGTGTCGCTTGTTGCCGGCACAACGCGTTGCAACGTGATCGCATCGCTCATCAAAATGCCAATGCCGCGCTCGCCGGCTTCCAAAGCGCCCGGCTCGGGCGGCAAGTTTTGCAGGACATGATTGAGAATGAGCACTTGCACTGGTGCTTCATTTACGGGCGCGGACGTGCTCTCCGGGGCAAGCGCAGCGCTCCCGCCGTTTGTGCTCGCCCAACTGAACGTGCGCTTGGGGTTGCGAAAAAGCTCTTCCACTGGCGTTTTGAATACATAGCGCGAGCATTCGGGATAAAACAACGCCGCTGCAACTTGTGCTTGAAAAGCTTTCTCGTGCTCATTCCACAAGTCCGCACGGCCACAATCAAAACTAAAGACGAGTTCCTTATCGTGTCCGCGCCTGGCTTGCGCAAACAGTCCGTAGTCAAACCACGCGCTCTCGAACGGACGCACCTTTGCGACGCCGGCATATTGCGTGGGTTGCACTTCAGCTTCGACTTCGCCAATATGGCCGTCGCAGGCAGGAAGGTTCAGCAGCTCCGCATGCGGCCCGACTTTGCCGGCACGCGCGTATTGCACCGGGCTCAACGTCGAGACGTAGCATTTCGTCGTGCGGCCATAATTCTTCGCGTGCGCCAACAGCGTCGAAACCGCGCGCAGCTCCAATTCGAATTTGAGTTGCTCGGCGCGAAATTGTGCTGCGACACTTTGCTGCGGCGCTTCCCATTCGGTTTGATAAAAACTTTCCCACTCACGTTTGAAGCCGTCGCTGTAGCCCGCTTTGCTCCAAAAGAACGGCTGTTCCAAACAGATCGTCTCCGCGCCCGCGTCAATCGCCGATTCGATTTGCTTCTTGAGATAGTCGAGATAGCTCGCACTGGGCACGAGATAGTAGCCGCCGCCAGCGTGCTCGAACTCTTTGTACTCCGCACTGAGTTGGATTTCATCGAAGCGGCTCTTGCCGTCCCACGTGCCGGTGATGTAGTCCAAATAATTGCCCCACGCGAGCGGCGTGTTGCCCCACACCGCATAGCCCGCTTGTCGCCAAGATTGACTGCGCTGCGCAAAAGTCTCATTAAAGCGCTGCAATACGATGGCGCGCGCAGCGGGATCGTGTTGCGCGCTCCACATTTTTGCGCTGCGAAAATATGCGCGCGAGGGCGTGGCCGCGGTTTGTGAAAAAGTATGAAAGGGAATTAACAATGCGAAAGCAAAAGAGGTGAGCTTGAGACTGGACATGGTTCGCGCTCCGTTCAAGATGTGTTTGGCTTCCGTCTTCAATACCGGCAAAGCCCAAAGCGCGCGGGAAGAATTGCAGATTCGGGGTTACAAAATTTCATTCTCCAGTTTGGATTGTTTTCAATTCGTGCTGCAACGCTTCCGTCTTGCTACCGTAG
>JABWAN010000796.1 GCA_013361015.1 Candidatus Zhuqueibacterota bacterium
ATGGCGGCGAATCATCTTCTCGGAAATATTCTCGATGACGCGCGCAATGTCGAAGCGTCCATGCTCCTTGGCGATCTGCGCATGAAAGACCACCTGCAACAACAGGTCGCCAAGTTCTGTGCCCAGCTCGCCATATTCTTCCTGATCGATCGTTTCCAGAACTTCATAGGCCTCTTCCAAAAGATACTGCCGCAGCGAGGCATGGGTTTGCTGCCGGTCCCAAATGCAGCCGGTCTCGGAACGCAAGCGGGCCATGATGCCGACTAAATGCTCGAACTTTTCGCCAAGACTCATCTGCACTCCGGTTGAATGGTTTTGAGATTTTTTTCAAACGGCGGACGAATCACCCCCGCCTCGGTGATGATCGCAGCGATGAACTCGTGCGGTGTGACATCGAACGCGGGACTATAAACGCGAGCGCCTTCCGGCGCGGTGCGGCGACCGAAGCCGTTGGTTACTTCTTCCGCGCTGCGCTCTTCGATGGGAATCTCTTTGCCGGTGCGAATGCTGAAGTCGATTGTGGAGATGGGTGCGGCGACATAAAACGGAACGCCGTGCTGCCGCGCATTGACGGCGAGCGAGTACGTGCCAATCTTGTTCGCAGTGTCGCCGTTCGCGGCGATGCGATCGGCGCCCACGATGCAGAAATCCACGTGCTGCCTTTGCATGACGAACGCGGCCGTGTTGTCGCAAATGAGCGTGCAGTCGATGCCTTCGTTCATAAGCTCCCACATGTTCAAACGCGCGCCTTGTAAGAGCGGTCGCGTTTCATCCACAAACACGTGTAGTTTTTTGCCGTGTGCATATGCGGCGAAGAGCACGCCGAGCGCAGTGCCATAATCCGCGGTGACGAGCGCGCCGGTGTTGCAATGCGTTATAACCGTTGCGCTCTGCGGCACGAGCGCAGCGCCATGTTCCGCCAGCGCACGACTGGAATGGCGGTCTTCTTCAAATATGCTTAGTGCTTCTTTTTGCAATGCCGCTTTGATTTCCGGCAACGACTGCTCGTGGAATTTTTGCATGACCTCGCGCATGCGATTTAAGGCCCACCCCAAGTTTACGGCCGTGGGGCGAGTCTCGCGCAGATACTTCATGTCGCGCTCGAGCTGCGCAAAGAAAGCGGTTTTGTCTTCGCCGTGAAATAACTGTGCGCTCAAGAGCGCGCCGAAAGCGCCGGCAATTCCCAGCGCCGGTGCGCCGCGCACGCGCAGGCTTTTAATGGCTTCGCCTAAGACTTCGATCTGGTTAATTTCGAGATAAGCCAATTCCGCCGGGAGACGGGTTTGGTCGATCATTTTGATTTTGCCGTTTTGCCAAGTGAGGGTTGAGACAGGCATGGAGGCCTCTGTTGGTTATTGGTTGTTGGTTGCTTGATACTGGTTGCTGGTTCCTCGTTGGTAGCGATTGGACACGCGCGTCCCCAAACGCCGTTTGGTAACGCAGTTGCTGATGAGACTCTGGCTCGGATGATTTTGGCTTTAAGTCACCTCGCGCGAAGAGATAGGTTTAGGTAAGCAAGCAGAGATGAACCCTCGGTGCAGCAGCGACAATACATGAGCAAAACAAGCCTGGCGAAGTACAAGTTGCAAAGCAGACTCAGCACGAATGGGGCCATCACTGGAAAGGGAGTTTAGCAGCAAGGAGATTCCCAAACGGAGTTTGAGAACGAGCCGAATCGAGTATCAAGCAACCAGAAACCAGAAAGAACGCCAAATTCCGCTTAAAGTCAACTCAGCGCGCCAAATTTCTCGTTGACAAACGGTGCTCGAATGCTTACTTTCGCGCCGTTATTTTGGGAATCGGTGACGGAAGCGATCTCGTTGTGGAAGATGCGGCCACCTATTCCCAATTTGTTTTTTTGGAAACGGAGAGAGTGAATTTGCGAAGCTGCGTTGTCTATCATGCACAAAGTTTTGCCTATGCGCGCTCTGAAAATTTTCGGAGGGCTTAGGTTGAAGCTCAAAGACATCATCGCGCCGATCAAGGAAGACCTCGAAGCTTTCGAGCAAGAATTTAAAAACATGCTGCGCTCGGATATTTTTTTGGTCGATCAAGTCGTGCGCTATTTGGTCACGCGGCGCGGCAAGCGTTTGCGTCCGATTTTGGTGCTGTTGGTTAGCCGTTTGAACGGCAAGCCGCCCACGGATAAACGCCTGAAAGCGGCGGCCATTCTCGAATTGCTGCACACCGCCACTTTGGTACACGATGACGTGGTGGATGATTCGTATCATCGCCGCGGTATTCCTTCCATCAATTCCATTTGGAAAAACAAAGTCTCCGTGCTCATGGGCGATTATCTTTTTTCCAAATCGCTGCTGGCCATGCTGCACATCGGCGACACCAAAGCGTTCGAAATTATTTCACGCACTGCAGAGCGCATGAGCCAGGGCGAATTGCTGCAGCTCGAGCGGCACCGTGATTATTGGATGGAAGAAGAGATTTATTTTCGTTTGATCGCCGACAAAACCGGCGCGCTCATTTCTGCGGCGTGCCAATTGGGAAGCCTGGCCGGCGAGCAGTCCGCGGCGGAAATCGAAATGATGGGCGTGTTCGGTGAAAAAGCCGGCATCGCTTTTCAAATTCGTGACGACTTGCTCGATCTGCTGGGCCAGGAAAGCCAGACCGGCAAGCCCAGCGGCAACGATCTGCGCGAGAACAAAATCACGTTGCCTTTGTTGCACGCGCTCAAGCAAGCGGAGAAACGCGAAGCGAAGAGCATGATCCGGCTGGTGCGCAATGGCTCGAATTGGCGCTCGCGCGGCGACGATTATCGCCGTGTCGTCGAGTTCATCGAGCAACATGACGGCGTGAACTATGCCACCAAAACGGCGCATAGAATTGCTGGCGAAGCACTCGGCTTGTTGCAGCCTTTCCACAATTCGCCCTATAAATCGGCGTTGACGAATTTGGTGCAGTTCGTGACCTCGAGAGAGTATTAGGTGCGCAATGTCATTACGAGGAGAGGGCGGATTCGGTTTAGGATGAATGTCAAAGCTTTCAGAATGAATAAACTGGCTCGTTGTTATTGCGTTCTTCCGATTTTGCTGTGCGCATGTGCAAGCCCGGCGCTCCATACCGTAGAGCGCACCCGCGTGATGATGGACACCGCGGTGATCATCAAAGTTTTTCTTCCGGACAGCACGGGCGAGCCGCAGGCTGCGACTGCAATCGCTGCGGTTTTCGCCGAGTTGGAGCGGCTGGATTCGCTCATGTCCTCGTATCGCGCAGACAGTGAAGTGGCCGTGATTAATCGCGCGGCGGGCATGAGAGCACCCGGCGCTTTTAACCATGCTTCGCATCTAAACGAGATCGGAATTTCGACGGACGTAGATTCCGTCATACGTGCTGCGCAATATGTGAGCGCATGTACCGAAGGGGCCTTCGATATTACAATCGCGCCAGTGTTGCGTTTATGGGGCTTCGGTACGGATTCGCTCGCGGTTCCGCCGGTTGCTGCAATCACCTCTC
>JABWAN010000012.1 GCA_013361015.1 Candidatus Zhuqueibacterota bacterium
GCCGCAACTCAAACAAAAATTCCCCACACACGCCTCCTATGCCGGCAAGCAGATTACGGAAGTTTTCACACAAGAACAGTTGAGCGCCGCTTCGCGCAAAAACGTTTTCACGTTCGCCACCGCTGTTTTTTGGGGAAGCAAAGACGGTGTGTTGCGCACGCAGCCACTGCCTTTCGAAGCGCAACTCGCACCGGTGTTCGCAATCATGTCCGACGATTGGGATGACGACGGGAAGAAAGATTTGCTGCTCGCAGGCAATTTCTTCGGACTCAATCCCCAACTCGGAAGATATGATGCGAGCTATGGCACATTGCTGAAAGGCGACGGCGCCGGCGGCTTTGTGGCTCTGCCCATGCGCAGCAGCGGGATTCGTTTGAGCGGTCAGGTGCGCGACGCACTGACATTGAAGCAGCGCAATAGAAAAAGCGTGCTCATCTTTGCCACGAATGATGCCGGCGTTCAGTTTTATGCAAAGGCGAAGAGATGAGCCGGAACGCAGCTTGACAAATGGATTAGATATGAACATATTATGTGGAAGCCGCGGCGAATTCATTGCCTTTCCGCAGTGCGGCATGGTTTTGTTCATGTGATCTCGATTGCGCCACGTCACGTGCGCCTGTAAGAATTCTCATGCCTGAAAACTCTCCCTTCACGCTCGCCCGCGCCATTGCCGAGCGCTACGCCAACTTGCCGCAAGTCGAAGCGGTCGCGCTGGCCGGCTCGCAAACGGCCGGCGCCGCCGACCAAAATTCTGACATTGATCTCTACGTTTATTTGAATGCCGATCTCCCGCTCGAGGCCCGCGCAACAATCGCGCGCGCGCACGCACAATATGCGGAGGTGAATAATCAATTTTGGGAGCCAGGGGATGAATGGATTGACGCCGCAACCAACATCCATGTGGACGTGATGTTCCGCGCACGCACGTGGATTGAAGATCAACTCGAGCGCGTGCTCGTTCGCCACGAGGCCGCAGTGGGATACAGCACGTGCTTCTGGTACAACGTGGCATTCTCGCAGGCGCTGTACGACCGCACGGGGTGGTTCCAGCGTTTGCAACAGAAGGCAACGCAACCTTTCCCGGAAGCACTGCGGCGGGCGATCGTCGCAAAGAATTACCCCATCCTCCGGCGCAGCCTGTCATCGTATCGCTATCAATTGGAACGGGCTGTGACGCGCAACGATTGGGTGAGTGCCAATCATCGCGTGGCGGCATTGTTGGCAAGTTACTTCGATATTCTCTTTGCAGTGAATCGTACGCTCCATCCCGGCGAAAAGAGACTGGTGGCATTCGCTGAGAAAAATTGTAAGCTTATTCCGGAAGGCATGAGCGCGCAGCTCAACACACTGCTCGGCGCTGCGTGCGATAGAAGTGTGGTGGAGAAGCTCGACATGCTTCTCAATGGCATGGACAATTTGCTGAAGGCTGAAAAACTTCATCCCCAAGACGAGACGAAAGCACAGGATTCTCCTCATGCAGCATGACGTACAATTCACCCTCAACGCCGCCATTGCGCCGGAGGCGTTGCGCGATTTGTTCGCACAAACTGCTTGGGCCAAATTGCGCCCACTTTCCGGCATTACACAGATACTGCAGCAGACGCCGCTGCACACAAGCGCATGGCACAACAGAAAACTCGTCGGGTTCGCGCGCGTACTCACCGATGGTGTCTATCGTGCAGTGCTCGAAGACGTCATTGTTGCGGAGGCGTATAGAAGCCGGGGGATTGGCTGTAGATTAGTTGAGTTGTTACTCGCCGAGCTTGGCGACGTGGAGGAAGTGATGCTCGGCTGCATGGAAAACTTGGTGCCGTACTATGAACGGTTCGGATTCAAACGCGTAGCGCATCCGATCATGAAACGGCATCAGAATCTGAAACCGTGAAGAGCTAAATGAGAAGAAGCATTTTGTGGTTGCCGGGCCTGCTCATCCTGCTGGCCGGCTGCGCGAAGAAGACCGAGATCACGCCGGAGCTTGCCAAGCAGATGCTGCTCTCCCGCAACCTCGGGCTCGCTTATCTTGAAGAAGAAAAATTTCAGGAAGCCGCGGGCGAATTTCAGAAGCTGGCCGAGATCGCGCCGGACGAACCGCTGGGCTTCGCCAACCTTGGCTTAACGTATTTGCGTTTGGGACAGCTTGCGCCTGCGGAAAAGCAATTGTTGGCGGCGTTAAAACTTGCGCCGGATCATCCCGATATTCGGCTCCTGCTCGCGAAGGTGTATGAGTTGAACGACGCACCGGAGCAAGCCCTGCGCACGCTGGAGGCCTCATTGCAAAAAAATCCCAACCACGTGCGCACGCTATACCAGGCTGCGCGCTATTACATGAACAAGGAGGAGCCTAAGACGCTGCAGCACGCGGAAGCGAATTTGAATCAGGTGCGTAGTGCCCTGCCTGCAAATGTCGTGGCGCACCTCGAGTTGATTGAGGTCTTGCTTAGAAATGGCAAGCCGGCGGAAGCGCTGCAACACATGGAAAACCTTCGCCAGCTTCTGCCCGTGCTGCCCGAAGCCTCCCAAACCATTTTCCAAAAAGGCGTGGAACTGATGCAAAGCGCGCACGCTGAAGAGGCGTTGGCGCCGGTGCGCATGTTTCATAATGCCATAAAGTCGAGCGCTCTGTATCAAGCTGCACTAACTGAGCTGCAGGGCGTCAGCGGCGCAATGAATGGCGAACCGCTTCGACGTTTCATGCGGGAGAGTGAGCTGCATCCCCGCCAGCGCACTGAAATTCCCGAGGCGCTGCGCTTCACCGAAATAACGGCAACGAGTGGATTGAGTCTCGAAGCCGCGGCCATTGCGACCCGTAGCGATGATCCGCAAATCATACTGGCGCACGGCGACTATGATGGCGACGGCGATCAGGATTTCTTTGTGTCTCAATGGCAGCCGCAAGCGCAACGCAGCCGGCAATATTTGTTTGCCAATAACAATGGCGCTTTTTCCGAGCTGGCAGTGCAAGCAGGCCTCGCTCATGAGGGTCGCGATCTCTCCGCGCTTTTTGCCGATTACGACAATGATGGCTACCTCGACTTGTTCATTACCAACACGCGCGCGCATCGTTTGTATCATAACACCGGCAGCGGCGCGTTCCGAGCAGTTTCTACTGCAGCCAAAATTCAAACCGACTCGCAAGCCGCGGCGGCCGTGTTCGCCGATTTTGACCTCGAAGGCGACTTGGATCTTTTTCTCGCCACCCATACGGCGAACCGGCTCTTTCGCAATAACTCCGATGGCACTTTCGTTGAAATCGCGGAAGAGGTCGGTCTCAACCGTGGCCCGGTACGAGGCCGGCAAGCCGCATTCGGAGATTTCGATGATGACGGCGACCTTGACTTGTTCGTCATCAATCAGAGCGGCAGCAATCAATACTTTGACAATCTGCGGCAAAGCTTTTTTCGGGAGATTGCCGCGCAAGTGGGTTTGGCAACCGAAGGCAACTCCGGCGCCGCGGCAGTGGGAGACTATAACAATGACGGATACCTGGATCTATTCGTGGCGGGCCTCGCCGGCGCGCGGCATTCATTGTATCGCAATCGCGGCGACGGCACTTTCGAGCGCGATGCGCATGCAGACAGCGCTTTCGAAAGTGTGCGCGAGCTAGCCGGATATGACGCCGCATTTTTTGATGCTGACAATGACGGCTTTCTCGATCTTTTGGTGTGCGGGTCGAACGCCCTTGCGCGAGGTGTTGGGCTTTTCTATAACAATGGCGCAGGAAGATTTCTTGACGCCTTTGCATTGCTGCCCGATGTCGCGGAAGCTTGCAGCCAAGTGGAAGCCATGGATTATGACAGTGATGGTGATCTCGATCTTCTCCTTGCGGGTATGCAAAGCATTCATCTCTTGCGCAATGACGGCGGCAATGTCAATAACTATATCACTGTGCGGCTCACCGGGTTGCGTACCGGCAGCGGAAAGAATAACTTCTTCGGCATCGGCTCGAAAGTCGAAGTCAAAGCCGGTGATCTCACGCAAGTGCGCGTGATGAGTGAGCCGGCGGCGCACTTTGGCCTCGGCGACCGGGAACGTGCAGATTTGGTGCGTGTGGTCTGGAGCAATGGTGTGGCGCAGAACTGGCTCAATCCTGAAAGAAATCAGACCATCACTGAAGATCAAATTCTCAAAGGCTCTTGTCCCTGGCTCTATGCGTGGAACGGCGCGGGCTATGAATTCGTCACCGACGTGCTGTGGAGCAGCGCGCTCGGCATGCCGCTGGGCATCATGGGAAAAGAAATGGGTTATGCCTCCGCCACTTCCGGAAAGGACTATTTCAAAGTCCCCGGAGAGAAGCTGAGGCCCAAAGACGGCAAATACCTTCTGCAATTCACCAGCGAACTTTGGGAAGCCTCTTACGTCGATCGCGTCGCGCTGTTTGCCGTTGATCACCCGGAGAGTGTGGAAATTTTCGTCGATGAGAAATTCACGCCGCCTCCGTATTCAGCCTTGCGCGTGTATGCGGTGGCTGATAAACGTTTGCCGGTCTCGGCGCACGACGAGAAGGGCAATGATCTGCTTGCCATGATCGCCCGTGCGGACGGCGAATACATTTCCAATCTCATACCCGGAAAATATCAAGGCCTCACCGCGCCGCACGATCTGATTTTGGATTTGGGAGAAGGGGCGCAAGCCGACAGCATCTTTCTCTTTTTGTATGGCTGGATTTTTCCAACCGATGCCAGCATCAACGTGAACCTCGCGCAAGCAAGCGCAGAACGCGCCGTACCGCCGTGCCTTCAGGTTGTGGATGACAAAGGCGAGTGGAAAACTGTGCTTGAGAGTTTGGGCTTTCCCAAAGGCAAAAACAAAATGATGGTGTTCGACTTGAGCGGAAAGTTTTTGAGCAAAGATCGTCGCATCCGGATTCGCACCAACATGCAGATCTACTGGGATCACATCTTCTATGCCACCAGCGTGGCGGCAAGCGCGCTGCAAATCACCGATTTGAAAATAGCCTCCGCCGATTTGCACTATCGCGGTTTTTCCGAAGTGACACGCGCAACGCCTTACAGCCCACACCTTCCGGACTATCATACCGTGACCACCGCACAAAAATGGCGCGACTTAACCGGCTCCTACACGCGCTACGGCGAGGTGCTTCCCTTGCTGTTGGAAGCGGACAGCAAATACGTGATCATGAATGCCGGCGATGAAATGACTCTCACTTTCGCTGCCACACCGAGGGCGGAGTTGCCCGCGGGTTGGAAGCGCGATTTTATTATGTACAATGACGGCTGGGTCAAGGACGGCGATCTCAATACCGCCCACGGGCAAACGGTGGAACCGTTGCCGTTTCAAGAAATGGCCGCTTATCCCTACTCCGCGCAGGAGTCGTATCCGCAGGATGAGGAACATAGAGTTTTTCTCAAACAATTTCAGACGAGACAAGTAACCACCGCGGCATTCAAGCGCAGGCTTTTTGAAAAGTAGGTTTGTTTGAAATGCCGCGCGCTTCCCAAGTGCGCGGCACCTTCGCCGAAACGTATTAGCCGTCTGGCTAAAAAGGAGAAACGCACGATGCGGCACGCAAAAATACTCCTCCTCATCATATTGAGTCTGAACTTTCTGCTCTCCTGCAAAGAGAAGGAAGATTCGACTGCACAATCGCGCCGTCCGGTGATAGGCGTTTCCTTGCTGACGTTGACGAATCCTTTTTTCAAAGAACTGGGCAACGCCGTGCAAGCGGAAGCTGAGAAGCATGGCTACGACGTGCTCCTCGTTGCGGGCGATTTCGATCCGGCGAAGCAGCAAAATCAAATCAATGATTTTTTGGTCAAGAAGGTTGCAGCGATATTGCTCTGCCCAACGGATTCGAAGGCAATCGGCGCGGCGCTCGCGAAGGTCAACGAGGCCGGCATTCCAGTGTTCACGGCAGATATTGCCTGCACTGCGGAAGGCGTTGCTATTGTTTCGCACATTGCCACGGACAATTACATGGCCGGCCGCCTGGCCGCGCAAGCGATGATCGAAGCGCTGCATGGCTCCGGCAAAGTCGGCATGGTCGAGCATCCGGAAGTGGAATCCGCGCTCATGCGCACGCGCGGTTTCGAAGACGAGCTGGAGGAGCAGAGCGAGAAGAACAATGTGAAGATCGAAATCGTCGCCAAACTGCCCGGTTTGGGTTCAAAAGATCAGTCATTCAAGGCCACAGAGGACATGCTGCAGGCGCACCAAGATCTGCAGGGCATTTTCGCAGTCAATGATCCCTCCGCCTTGGGTGTCGTTGCTGCCATTGAAAAAGCGGGCAAGGCCGGCACGATAAAAGTCGTCGCGGTCGATGGTCAGCCGGAGGGGAGGCAAGCGATCAAAGAAGGAAAAATCTACGCGGATGTGATGCAGCACCCCGAGGTGATCGGCCAAATGGCAATGGCAATGATTGTCAAATACATGGCCGGTGAAAAAGTGGAGCCGCAGGTTTTGATCGAGACGAATATCTATCGCCAACAGGATGCCCTGAATGATCCGACGCTGCGTTGAATAATTCCTAACATTGCCACGCAGGTGCTTTCGTCAGCGCTGTCATCGTGAAAGAAGCTTCCCATATCACGGGCACGGCGAACAGCGCAAGAGCAGTTGCTTTCGGCATGACAACTTGAGGAAAGGCTTGAAGCACCAGCCCCAAAATAGAATCTTATCTTGTCGTTCTGAGCACGCCCAGCAACCCAAAGTAAAGCCGTGATGATGTCACCTCGCATTAAAAAAACTTTCCTTGCACGCTTCTCCTCCGACTATGGTATGGTGGCGGCGCTGGTTCTGCTCTGTGCGTATTTTTCGTGGGCGACTTTTCAAGAGCAACATCCCGAAGGTGAAGCCGCGGCACGGGCGGTGGCGAAGACCATCACCGGCACTTTGGCGAAAACTTCCACGCTGGTGATTGTTGCGAAAACCGGCTTGAACGATATGGCGTTTGCTGCCGCGCTGGACTCGCTTCTCAAGGCGGCGGACTACAACGTGCTCGCTACGTTAAAAGGTGATCCGGTCTTTGTGCGGCAAGCGTTGCAAGCGTTCGCCGATTCCGGCTTTACGATTGATGCGATTGCCGCCACGCACGACTACTCGCATGCTATCAAAAATATTCTAGTGCGCTTCCCCGCCATGTCGGGAACGCAAGTGCTCGTGGCCGCGAGCTATCGCTGGCCGATCTTTTTGTTGCGGGAAAATTTGATCAACGTAGTCAATCAAATCGCAGTAATCGCCATCATTGCGATTGGCATGACCATGGTGATCATCACCGGCGGTATTGATTTGTCCGTCGGGAGCATGGTTGCGCTTGCGGCCGTCGTTGCCACGCGCTTAATCGTCAGCATGGGCGGCGTGCATGCCGGCGCGTTCACGATGGTGGGCGCGGCGCTGCTGGCAATTCTTGCCTGCGGTTTGATCGGTTCGATTTCCGGCTTCTTTATCACGCACTTCAACATTCCGCCTTTTATTGCCACGCTCGGTTGGATGTTGGTCGCCAGCGGGATCGCGTACCTCGTCGCGGGCGGTGAATCGATCTATGATCTGCCCAATTCATTCGTGTGGTTGGGCCGCGGCGCGGATTTGTTCTCTATTCCGAATGCGGTGGTGTTGATGTTCGCGCTTTATTTGGCCGCAGGTTTTGTTATGTCGCAAACCGTATTTGGAAGGCACCTCTACGCGGTTGGCGGCAATGCCGAGGCGGCGCGGCTTTCCGGTATTTCCATCAAAAAAAATCTGCTGTGGGTTTACACCATCTCCGGATTGATGGCGGGCTTGGGTGGAATCATTCTGGCTTCGCAGCTTAAAAGCGGTGCGCCAACATACGGATTGATGTACGAATTGTACGTTATCGCCGCGGTGGTGGTTGGCGGAGCGAGCCTCTCGGGTGGTGAAGGCAAAATCATGGGCACGCTTATCGGCGCTTTAATCATTGCTGTGATTCAAAATGGCATGAACCTCACCGGCGTTGAGAGTTATACTCAAAAAGTGGTTTTGGGTCTCGTGATTCTCGGCGCAGTTTTGTTGGATAAGCTGCGCGGGAGAAAATAATCTAGAAATAATTCTTATGCTCAAATCGTCCGCTCTTGTCATGCTGGCCGGCCTGCTCATGCTATCCGCCTGCCAGCAAAAAGATTCCCGCGCACCCTTGTTCGAGAAGCTTTCTTCGCGGCAAACGAACGTCACTTTTGCGAACATGTTGGAGGAAGAACCCCTTTTTAACAGCATCAACTATCTCTATTTCTATGATGGCGGTGGCGTGGCCGTGGGTGACGTCAACAATGATGGGCTTGCAGATATTTATCTCACAGCCAACGTCCAGCCCAATCACCTCTATTTAAATAAAGGCGAGCTGGAATTTGATGACATCACCGCGACCGCAGGTGTGGCCGGTGAAAAGGGCGGATGGACAACCGGCGTCACGATGGCGGATGTCAATGGCGACGGCTGGCTTGACCTCTACGTGTGTCGCTCGAATTACATGGACAAGCAAGGTGCGAATCTGCTTTTCATCAACAATAAAGATTTGACTTTCACCGAGCGCGCGGCGGAATATGGCCTCGCCGTGGTTGCGCTTTCCCGCCAAGCTGCCTTCTTCGATTATGATCGCGACGGCGATCTCGATATGTTTCTGCTGACGCACTCCGTGCACTCTAAAAAAACTTACGGTGCCGCAGACCGGCTGCGGCAGAGGCGTGATGAAGAGGCCGGAGACAAATTATTCAGAAACGAGCAAGGGCACTTCCAAGACGTCTCGGCAGAAGCAGGAATTTATGAAAGTATACTCGGGTATGGCTTGGGTCTCGCGGTTGGTGATCTCAATTGGGATGGCTATCCGGATATTTACGTTGCCAATGATTTTCACGAAGACGATTATCTCTATTACAACAACGGCAACGGCACTTTCACGGAAGCATTGCGGCAGTCCATGGCGCACACGAGCAGCGCTGCGATGGGCACGGACATGGCCGATTTTAACAACGACGGCCGGCTTGATATCGTCGTGCTCGATATGCTGCCGGAGCAGGAGCAGATTCGCAAATCTGCGGTCGCGGCGGATCCTTACGATATTTATGATGCCAAATTGAGTTTCGGTTATTATCATCAACTCCGCAGAAATACCCTGCAACTCAATCGTGGATCGTTGCACTCTAGCGAAGCCGCAACGCATACGGCCGTTCCTTTCTTCAGTGAGATTGGGCAACTGGCCGGCATCCATGCGACGGATTGGAGCTGGGCGCCGTTGTTTGTCGATTTGGACAACGATGGCTTCAAAGATTTGTTCATCACCAACGGGATTTATCGCCGGCCCAATGATCTCGACTATTTGAATTATTTGAAAAGCCCGGAGGCACAAGCGAAGATCGGCCGGCAAGATCCAACCGCGCTGCCGGTGCCGATTGCAAAAGAGAATTTGCAGGAGATCGTTCGGCACATGCCCAGCGTGCCCCTGCCCAATTATGCTTTTCACGCGCGCGGCGATCTTACGTTCGCCAATCGCGCCGCGGAGTGGGGACTTGGAGACGCCGGTTTTTCCAGCGGCGCAGCGTATGCGGATTTTGACAATGACGGGGATATGGATTTGGTTGTGAATAATGTCAATGCTCCAGTCGCAGTTTATAGAAACCTGCTCTATCGCGGCGCCAAAGATTCGAGCGCGAATTATCTCAAAGTGCGACTGCGCGGAACCGGCTCCAACACCTTCGGAATCGGCGCCAAAGTCGTGCTATATGATCGTGACAAAATACTCTTTCAGGAAATGATGCCCACAAGAGGATTTCAATCCTCGGTGGATCCAGTTTTGAATTTCGGGTTGGGCCGCTGCAGCCATCTCGATTCGCTCGAAGTGATTTGGCCGGCGGGTGAATATCAAATGTTGAAAAATTTGCCAGCGAATCAAACGATCACATTGCAACAGAGCGAGGCCTTGGACAGTTTCTCTTTTTCACAGCATCGGCTCGGCGTTAAAGAAGATCTATCCGAAATAAACCCTGCGGTGGAGGGGCGCAAACCGGCCTTGCGGCAATTCCCAAAGCCGCTGTTTGAAGATATCACCAAGGCAGTGTCGTGCGATTATAAGCACGAAGAGAACACATTCATCGAATACAATCGTGAGCCGTTCATTCCACATTTTTTGTCGAAGGAAGGCCCGGCATTCGCGAGCGCAGACGTCAATGGTGACGGTCTGCAAGATGTATTTCTCGGCGGCGCCAAGCATCAACCGGGCGGCATCTTTTTGCAGAAACGGCAAGGAGGATTCCAGGCCGTTTTGGATTCCACGTTTATCGAAGACCGTTTGTGTGAAGATGTTGATGCGGCTTTCTTCGATGCGAACGGCGATGCGTTGCCCGACCTCTATGTTGTGAGTGGCGGCAATGAATTTTTTGGAAACGCGGCATCGCTGCGCGACCGACTTTATTTGAATGCGGGCAATGGCCGCTTTCGCAAAGCGGAGGACATGCTGCCGGAAATCTATGCGAACGGCGCGTGTGTGTTGCCCGCAGATGTTGACGGCGACGGCGATTGGGATTTGTTTGTCGGCAGCCGCTCTGTGCCGTGGCAATACGGCGTCATTCCGCAAAGCTATTTGTTCATCAATGACGGCCGCGGCAAGTTTGTCGATGAAGCTTCCCAACGCGCGCCGGCTTTATCCCAAGTTGGAATGGTGACGGATGCGGTGTGGGTCGATTTGAATAAAGATGACTTTTTAGATCTCGTTGTTGTGGGAGAATGGATGCCGATCAGAGTATTTCATAATCAGCGCGGCAAACTCGTGGAGGTCACCGAGCAATATAAACTCGGTAACACACGCGGCTGGTGGAATACGATTGCCGCGGCAGACTTCAATCACGACGGTTGGATGGACTTGGTCGCCGGCAATCTTGGCTGGAATTCCATTCTCCAAGCGACGAGCACTAAGCCGGTGCAGTTGTTCATATATGATTTCTCGGGAGACAATCGCCCCGATCAAATTCTGGCATATGCTCATGAAGAGAAATATTATCCGATGGCATCTGCGGATCAAATGCTCGTGCATATTCCGGCGCTGCAAGCGCATTACACCAAGTATGCCGACTATGCCGGCAAGACCGTGCAAGAAATTTTTCCTGCAGAGCAATTGCAAGCAGCAACCGTGCGCACCGCGACGGAATTCGCTTCTGTGGTGTTGATGAATGAGGGCAATGCAACCTTTCGCATTTCGCCGCTTCCGACCGAAGCCCAGTTCGCGCCGGTCTATGCCATTCTGTGCGAAGATTTCAATGGTGATGGCCGGCAGGATGTGCTGCTCGGTGGAAATTTCTATGGCGCGCCGCCGGAACAAGGACGATATGATGCCGATTATGGCTGCTTGCTGCTCGGCAATGGTGCGGGAGTATTTCAGGCGGCCACTCTACAAGAGAGTGGATTTGTGGTGAGGGGTGAAGTTCGTGAAATCAGGTCACTGCCAACGGCTTCTGGAGAGACTTTAATCATGGCGGCTCGAAACAATGATTCGGTCGCGATCTTCCGAAGGGCAAAATGAACTTGCAGCACAAGTTCTGCGAAGACGTGCTAGTTCCACTCAGGCACATTGGAATTTCCGCCCACGGAGCAAGTGAAAAAACGCGAAAGGCTTTTTTGTGTGTTTGGCGTGTTTCGTGGACAGCAAATGGAATCTGCCTAAGTAGAACCGGTGGTCCCGGAGTGACACGATATGAAGGATGAACAAAACCTGCGCGAGCAGATTTGCGAAATCGGACGAAGGATGTACGCGCGCGGCTTCGTTGCCGCGAATGACGGCAATCTCAGCGTGCGCCTTTCCGACGACAAAGTTCTCACCACGCCGACGGGCGTGAGCAAAGGTTTCATGACGCCGGAGAGCATGGCGATCGTGGACATGAGCGGCGCGCCGCTTGATGCCAACAGGCCTTCCAGCGAAATTCGCATGCACTTGTTCGTCTATCGCGAGCGGCCGGAAGTACAGGCCGTCGTCCACGCGCACCCGATTTATGCAACGGGTTTCGCCACTGCCGGCCTTGCGCTGGAAGAGTGTGTTGCCGCCGAGATTATTGCGACGCTGGGCTCGATTCCATTAGCGCGCTATGGCACACCTTCCACAGAAGATTTGGCGGAATCGTTGCGACCACACATTCATCGCAATGACGCATTTCTATTGGCGAATCATGGAGTGGTTGCGCTTGGCAGAGACTTGTGGGAAGCGTATTATCGGTTGGAACGGGTGGAACATTACGCTCACATTATACTGGTCTCGCGGCAGCTTGGTGGAGAAAAAATTTTGCCGAGACCGGAAGCAGAAAAACTTTTTGCACTGCGTGGCAAGTACGGCCAAACCGGCCTCAATCCTGGCTGTGCTAGTTGCGAAGATGAATGTCTCGGCGCGGCTTGCTTGAACTATGAAGAGAAGTACGTGGTCGGGAGCGATGATCACCTCGGTCGGATTGTTGATCGTATTGTGGGGCGTCTCGTTGCACAAGGAGTTGTGCCGCCGCAAAACAAAATGTGACCAAGTAGTGCTCGATAGGTTTCTTCAAAAAAAGAAAACCCAGTGATGCACTGGGTTTTCTTTAAACACCGTCGCAAGCCGGGTGATTTATTGCTTCAAGCTGGCTTTATATTCTTTCAGATTGGTAAATCCGGCTTTTCGAACTTTCTCCCAAAGCTTCTTCATGGAAGAAGCCGTTTTGAGATTCGCTTTGGCCTTTTTGTTCTGGCTAGTCGCCGACTTCTTAACCTTATGCGGCTGCGCGACAGCTTTCTTCGAGGAACGTTCTGAGCCAAACTGGGCGCGGATTTCCGCAATCTCGGCCTCGATGCGATTCTTCTCCCCGGTAAGATTCTCCAGCGCCAGTTCGAGAATTCGTTTACGGTCAACAGGCATGTCTTATTCCTTCCTTAGTTATAAAACGCCTTGGGTGATAATGAATGATCCGAATACCAATGGGGTAGTGCCACAAGTTGCATTTTTTGCAACGTGTAAATATAGAGCGCCAATGCTGCATTTCCAAAGGGAATATCATGAACCACGCAGTAGTTGTGTAATGGTTGTCATTTCACCCACGGCGAGAAGTGTGTGACCCAGGCGGCCTCTATAAGCAGGACTTCTCACTTGATTCAGAATAATCCCACATACAAACATGGCATGAACCACCCTGCCAAATTCATCTTGAACAAGCCTCCTAACCTTGTGTATCATTAAGCCAGATCTAGCGTTGTTGCATCAGTATAGATTGCCATGTCAGAACCCACTCTTACAACATTGCAGCCCGAACATGACCGCCCGCTTCGCTGGCTATTTCTTGATCTCAACGCGTACTTCGCGTCCATTGAGCAAGAGCTGCGCCCGGAGTTGCGCAATCAACCTGTTGCGGTGGTGCCGGTCATGACGGACAAAACCTGCTGTATCGCAGTAAGCTACGAAGCTAAAAAGTTTGGCATCAAAACCGGCGCGCTCGTGGCTGATGCAAAAAAGCTTTGCCCCGGCATTCAACTCGTCGAAGCACGGCATCGGATGTACGTGGAGTATCACCACAAAATCGTGAACGCGATCAGCGATTGCCTGCCGATCTCTGCAGTGTTGTCAATCGACGAAATGGCGTGCCGGCTGATGGGCAGCGAGCAAACACTGGCAAAGGCCACGATGATCGCGCAGCACATGAAGGCTGCGTTACGCGAACAAGTTGGCGGCACGTTGCGGTGCTCCGTCGGCCTTGCGCCTAATCGTTTTCTGGCCAAAGTCGCGACCGACATGCAAAAGCCCGACGGCCTGGTCATAATTCAGCCCGCAGATTTGCCGCACGTTTTGTATGCGCTTGAGTTGCAAGACTTGCCCGGCATCGGCGCGCGCATGCTGCGACGTTTGCACAAACACTCAATATACTCTGTGGAGCAGCTTTGTGCCTTGTCGAAAACCGGGATGATGAAAATTTGGAGCGGCATCATCGGTGAGCGCTTTTGGCATTGGCTGCGCGGCGATGATGTGCCCGATCCCGAAACGCACAGACGCACCCTCGGGCATTCACACGTGCTGCCGCCGGAGCTACGCACGAAAGACGGCGCACATGCCGTTGCCAAAAAGCTGGTGCACAAGGCCGCAACGCGGTTGCGCAAGATGAAATATTGGGCCGGTGGTTTTTCTTCGTTCGTGCAATTCACGGGCGACAGCAGTTGGAGCGATAAGCTCGGCATGGTCGAATGCCAAGACACGATAACCATGCTCGAAGCCTTGGAGCAATTGTGGAAATCGTGTCCCGCCGGCAAACCACTGGCCGTGGGCATAACGTTGCTCGATCTCGTGCCGAATCATTTGCACAATCTCTCCTTCTTCGAGGATCCGAAGCGGAGCAAACTCGCGCACGCCATGGATGCGATCAACGCGAAGTATGGCATGGACGCGGTGTATTTCGGCGGCATTCACGAGGTGAAGAACTCTGCACCCACGCGCATAGCGTTCACGAGCATTCCGGCTTTGTCGACGTTGGAATAAAATTGCTGCTTGCTTTTCTCTCCATGCCATGTTAGGTTGCATGCGTTGAAAGCAGATTACACACTGAATATAAACTCTCGTACATGTCTCTCACGCTCCCAGTTGGCGTTTCCAATCGCCATTTTCATCTCGCGCAGAGCGATCTGGAAAGATTGTTTGGCAGCGGGTATCAACTCACCAAGCTCAAAGACATCTCTCAAAAAGGCCAGTTTGCCGCGCAAGAGACGCTCACGGTGCTCGGGCCGAAAGGCAAGCTTGAAAACGTGCGCCTCGTCGGGCCCACGCGCGGGCAAACACAGTTGGAAATCTCACGCTCGGACGCCATCATTTTGGGAATCAATCCGCCGGTGCGTTATTCCGGCGATTTGAAAGGCTCTGCCGGAGTGCGGCTCGTCGGGCCGAAGGGTGAACTAGAACTGAAGGAAGGCGTCATCATTCCGCAACGCCACGTGCACATGAGCCCCGAGGACGCCAAGCGATTCGAGGTGCGTGATCGGGATCGGGCTGTGATCGCGCCCGTGCCCAAAATGCTGGCGGCGGGAAGTGAAGATCGCGCGGTGATTTTTGACAACGTGCTAATTCGCGTCGATAAAAATTTCGTGCTCGATTTTCATCTCGACACGGATGAGGCAAATGCCGCGGGTTTGGTAAACGGCGACAAAGTTCGCATCGTTGGGAAGTCGTCGCATACCGAGGCAACGGAGCACAAGAAGCTCATCACGGAAAACGACGTGCGCCGCGCCATGATGCAGAAGCGCAGAATCAAAGTGCCCGCGGGCGCGAAGGTAACACCGGCGGCCGCAGAGCTTGCGAAAGCGCACAAGGTTTTTATTTAGCGCAAGGCCTCGGCTTCGTGCTGGCGCGGGCATGTATTGAGAAACTGTGCTACGCACTGAGAGGGTTCGCCATGCTCCAAGTCAGCTTGCTCGAAGAGGCCACCGCGGTAAACAAGCAAAGAAGAACCCTCGGTGAAGCAGCGACAAAACATGAAAAGCCTCTGGGCGCAACACGGCAATCCGAGAATAAGAGTGTGCGCAACGATTCTTAAATATGGCGCAATATATTCGCCATGCAACTTGAGGTGAAACCAGTCGAGCTGGCGGAGATTGGCGCTCTGCGCGATCTTTATCGGCAAGAAATGAACTGCCAGATCGTTCATGATTCATGGCCGCGCCGGGGCTTGGTTGCGCCGCACCTACTTTGCGTGGATGGCAAGGTTGCCGGCTACGGCACGGTGACCATCGGCGAGGTGATTGAGCCGGGGACGGTGAATGAGTTTTATCTTTTACCTTCATATCGAACCCACGCAATTCCTCTCTTCCGCGAGCTGCTCGCCAATAGCAATGCTGCGACGATACGCGCACAAAGCAATGATACGTTTTTGCTGTTGCTGCTCTATGACTTCGCCGAAGGAATCACGAGCGATACCGTGCTATTTCACGACGCGTTCACAACGCATCGTGTCGTGCCGGAAGCCGTTTTCCGCAAGGTCACAGCCGAAGATGGAGTGCGCATTTTTGCGCACGAGCTTGAGCCGGTGGGCGATTGGTTGCTCGAAGCTGCGGGTAGCGTTGTTGCGACCGGCGGTTTTCTTACGCATTATAATCCACCATACGCCGATATTTTCATGGAGGTGGCGAGGCCAGTTCAGCGGCGCGGATACGGGAGCTACTTGGTGCAGGAGTTGAAAAGAGTGTGTTATGCTGCGGGGAAAAAACCTGCGGCCCGCTGCCATGCCTCCAATACTGGTTCTCGCAAGACATTGGAGAAAGCGGGGATGCTGCCCTGCGCGCGAATTTTGCTTGGGCGGGTGAATCGTGCAAAAGTCTCGGCGCTTTGAAGGACTTCCATACACTGCAATGCCTTGCTTATGACACGTAATGTGTAAGGTCTAGGGTGTCCATCTAATATAAAGTCTCATTCGCTTGCCTCTCTCTTCTCAAACTTTTCGCATTCTTTGCCAGGGCCGTTGGAGGCCCGAGCAAGTGGAGGCGCGTTACGATGCCGCGCCTCATATTCTTCCCGCTCCGCATGCCGATCTTTCTTTATCCCACTGGCAACAACTGCTCGAAACCGGCGACCAACATTTGTTTAATGGAGAGCTCTTTCGTTTGGAAAACTATCAAGCCGCTTCGCAACGTTTGGTACTCGGTCTTGGCCACACTTGTTATCGAGATCAAATCTACTGCAACGCACACGTAGCAGAGCTTGTCGAAGCGTATGGCGAGGCGGTGCTCGCACACGGCTTGGGTGTGAGCGCGGTCGCGGTGACGGAGGACGCTTATTTACCTTTGATGCGCCGCAGCCATCATGTGGGCGAAGAGCCCGGCAAGCTCGATGTGTTTGGTGGGCATGCGCATCCGAATCAACACCTGCGCGAGGGGCGGCCGGATTTGTTTCGCGCCATGGCGGAGGAACTCCGCGCGGAGTTGAATGTGCGGGCGGAGGACGGCGCTGAATTTTATTGTTGCGGGCTGGTGGAGAATCTTAAAACCTACACGCCGGATTTAGTCTTCACTCTCCGTATTCGAAAAACTCGTGAAGAAGTCCTGCGCAGCGCGCCAGGCGCAAGTGAAGCGGAGGAGCTGCAAGAGTTGCTCTTCATTCCCGCAACCAAGCAGGCTCTCGAAATTTTTCTGAGCACACAACACGACGCGCTTACGCCTGCCGCACAGGCCTCGCTGCAACTCTGCTTTGGCGCCGTCCTGCAATCCTATTAATGTCTAAAAAGGGAAATCTGTGCTTTAAAAGCAAAAACTCTTCTGTAAGCGGATTTAGCGGATGAAGTGCATACTTGATCAAGCTCATCCGCTTGATCCGTTAAATCGGTTTACAAAATTCTTTTGGCTGCGGCTTGTCCGCCTTATGCTTTATGCGATTAAATGATTTTAACAGCCGTTTTCAAACTTGCATTTCAAGGCCGAATCCGTTAGTTTGGCCGGGCGGTTAAATTCAACACGTGATCATGTGTGAGCGCTTCTGAAGCGAAGATCACGCTAATTCGTCTTTTCAGCGTCGATGAAAACACCGGCGTACTTGCACACGAGATCGGTTGTGAGGCTGAGAGCAGAAATGTCGAAATTCCACACACGGG
>JABWAN010000797.1 GCA_013361015.1 Candidatus Zhuqueibacterota bacterium
CACATCAAGCCGGTTAAGAGCCGCAACGGACATGCTCAACTAGCCATGCTCTCCTATGCGTAGAAAAATTCCGGCAATGTCGAGTAAGAAACTCGTCAAGCTGGTCAAAGACGCGGGCGCTAATTTCGTTCGACATGGGAAGGGCGATCACGATATCTTCGAAAGAATGGTCGAGGGCAAAGAAAGGCTGCGCCTATCCAAATGGGCAAAAGCGAATTGCGACCGGAGTATTGCCTCATGGTATTTCGGCAGCTTGGCATGAGTGATGTTGATATTAACGAGGTTCTAGACTAACCCTCAGACTTTTGAACGACTCAAACCGGAGCCATTCATGTCCTTCCAAAACATCCTATTCGAAAGCAAAGATCGCATCGCCTATCTCACGCTCAATCGTCCCGACAAACTCAATGCACTGAATTGGCAAACCATGCAAGAGCTGCAAGCGGCGCTCACTTCCGTGAAAGAAGATGGCAACGTCGGCGGCGTGATTCTCACGGGCGCGGGTTCGAAGGCGTTTGCCGCGGGCGCGGATATTGGCGAACTGGCGCAACAAACGCCAGTGAGTGCAAAAGAGTTTTCATTGAACAGTCAAGAAATCCTGCGTTTCATCGAGCGTTTCCCCAAACCGATCATTGCAGCAGTGAACGGCTTTTGCCTCGGTGGCGGCAGTGAGTTGGCGCTCGCGTGTCATATGCGCGTGGCTTCCGACAAAGCAAAATTCGGGCAGCCGGAAGTGAACCTCGGCATCATGTGCGGCAATGGCGGCACGCAACGCTTGCCGCGACTCATCGGCAAAGGCCGGGCGATTGAGCTGCTCATCACCGGCAATATGATTGATGCAAACGAAGCATATCGCCTCGGTTGGGTGAATCACGTCGTTGCGCCGGAGCAACTCCTGCCCAAGTGCGAAGAGATTTTGCAAACCGTGTTCAAGAAAGGCCCGGTGGCCGTGCAGCTCACGCTCGAAGCCGTGATCCACGGCATGGAAATGACGCTCGAAGAAGGCGCGCAGCTTGAGTCGAATTTGTTCGGTATGCTGTTCTCGACCGAGGATATGAAGGAAGGCACCAAAGCCTTTTTGGAAAAACGTCAAGCGAATTTTCAAGGGAGATAAAATCTCATGCAGACTATTGCCCTCGAAAACGAAGGGATTGAAACGGCGCGATTTTTCGGCGACGTCGAAGGCGTGGTGAAAACGGCGTTGCCCGCCTATTTGATCGAGCAAACGCAAAGCCGCATCGACAAGGCCGCGAGCCGCATCAACGCGTATGCGCAGAAGTACGCGTGTGATCATGACACTGTTAAACGATCACTGCAAACGGACGCCACATTTCTTGCGAAAGTGGAAACGCAAAATCCATTGTGGGAAGAAGACGCGATGGAATGGGAATACTGGCTTGAGGAGTATCGTTCATGGCGCAACCGTCTCGAAACGATCTCGCGGCGCTGACGCATTTGGCGGAAGAAACGAGCAAACAAGATGAGAATTCCAATCGATCCGCATACGCTTGAACGTGCCGAAGTGCGCGGCACAAGCAAGGAAGAGATCCAGGAGGTAATCGAAACAGGAATACCGGTTGCCGCAAAACGTGATCGCCTGAGCAAAGCCAAGGTTTTTGATTTCGGACAAATATGGAACAACAAATTCTATAATCAGAAGCGCGTACAAGCGATCTACACGATTGAACAAGACACCATAATCACAATCACAGTTTATGTTTTCTACGGAGAATGGAAGTGACGTATGCAAATTTTTTATAACTCAAAAACCGACTTGCTGTATTTTCGCCTCGACGATAGGAAGCAACAAGTCGTCAACCGACAAGTTTCCGATTCGATCATGCTGGATGTCGGCGAAAATGACCGCATCGTTGGCATCGAAATTCTTGATGCCTCCAAGCATCTCAATTTGGCGAGTCTGCTGCCGGTACGTTATGAAATTCAAGCTGAAGCCGCGTAATCTCGCCGTTTTTATCCGAGCTTCATCCCGCTAGTTTTCTTTCAACATGAAAGACGCGCACCATGAAAACCCTCGCCCGCTTGCTTCGCGGATTGATGAACGCCTTTCTGAAATTCTTCGGCGACGTCAAAGTTTTTCGTTTCCCATTTTTCATCGTCTATGATCCCGGCAGCTATCACGTCAAGGGCGCGGACACGCGCGAAGTGATGCGGCGCGTGCAGCCCGGCGATATTCTCATTCGCGGCTACAAAAGCTATCTCGACGGGTACTTTATTCCCGGTTATTTCAGCCATGCCGGGCTTTATCTCGGTGAGGTGCTGCCGGAACACAAAGAGCTTGTGCCTTCACCAAAAGGCAAGAAGTTGTTTCGCTCCGGCGAGCAAATCGTCGCGCACGCGATGGCCGAAGGCGTGTTCATGGAGGATTTGATCAGCTTTTGCCGTTGCGATTACATGGCGGTGTTGCGCTTTCCGGAACGGTTCTCGCGTCGCGACGGCGCGCAAGATTTTTCGCTCGCCGATTTTATTCCCGAAGAGCACGAGTTGGTCAATGCCCTCCGGCGCGGAGAAGAGTTACTTTTCACGCAAACCTTTCCCGTCGTTTTCAAAGTGGCGCTCGCACAAGTCGGCAAGTCTTACGACTTCCAATTCAACTTCACCAACTATAACAACCTTTCTTGCACGGAGTATGTTTATTTTTGTCTGAAAGCTTTGGAGCCATATCACGGTCTCGGCCCCGCCAAAAAACGTTTTTTGATCTTCAACAAAACGGTGCTCACGCCGGATGCCTTCGCAGCCTCGGTATTGCTCGAGGCGTGGAAAAGTCCGTCGGTCAGTTCTTCGCGTTGGGAACGCTTGCGCAAACGTTGAGCTGAAACGCCATGAAGCTAGACTGCAAGCGCTCGCAATCGTCACGCGCCGGCAAAGTGCCAAAGCTCCGATCGCACGCGCACTGCAACGCGAGTGCTCCAAGCGTTTGCGTGGTGGGCGGTGTTTAATAGCACTGCCTCAGTCATTGAGGGAGAACGTAGCCGGGTCACTGCTGCATGGCTCTGAGATTCATCGCACGTTGCTAGGGTTGGTTTTTTATGTTCTGTCGCTGCTTCACCGAGGGTTCTTCTCTGCTTGTTTACCTAGGTGGCCTCTGCGGGCGAGGTGGCTTGGAGTCGAAAACATGAGCGCGCTCGTGTAACGTGTCATGCATGAGCGCGCACGCTTTTGCTTTTTGAAATACGCGAAGCGCTTCAAGTCACCTCGGTGCACTAGCCCCCTCGGTAAATAAGCGGAGATGACCCTCAAGAACGCGCAGCGACAAACCCAAAAGGCGCGCTACCGTATCGCCCCTTAGGCCCGGCGGCGATCACGGCTTGACATGACTTGCCCCCAAACCTATCCTTTTCCCTGCTCTTAAAATGCAAAGGAGATTGGCAATGACGCTTCTGTGGTCACGCTCTCGCAGTTTTGTTGTTTGTCTTTTGACGATGGGCTGCTCTCTCGTTTGTGCG